>JANMDH010000496.1:0-4834 GCA_031376195.1 Gemmobacter sp.
CACGTTTTCCATGAATTCGTCGTGATCTTCTTCGTCAAGCCGTTCCGACAAGCTCGACACCCATTTCGCCGGGTCCACCGCGAATGGGTTTTCTGCCCGCACCCCTTCACGGTATGACCAGTGAGCGGCCACCCCCGCCTCGGCCACTTCGTGCATCTGGCGGGTTCTGATCTGAACTTCTACCCGTTTGCCGTCACGGCCTGAAACCGTGGTGTGGATCGACCGATAGCCGTTCGATTTCGGCTGGCTGATGTAATCCTTGAACCGCCCCGGCACCGCACTCCAGCGTTGGTGGATCACCCCCATGATGCGATAGCAATCCGCTTCGGACCCGCAGATCACGCGAAAGCCGTAAATGTCTGACAGGCGGCTGAACGCCAGATCTTTTTCCTGCATTTTGCGCCAGACGCTGTAGGGCTTTTTTGCCCGCCCATAGACATCCGCATCTATCTGCGCCTTTTCCAGCTCGTTCCGGATATCGGCGGTGATCTTGTGAACCACATCGCCGGTTTCCCGTTGCAGGGTAATGAACCGCCTGATGATGGAATTGCGCGCATCCGGGTTCAGGACGCGAAACGAAAGATCCTCAAGCTCTTCCCGCATCCACTGCATGCCCATCCGGCCTGCAAGGGGCGCGAAAATCTCCATCGTCTCACGCGCTTTTTGCGCCTGCTTTTCCGGTTTCATGCTTTTGATCGTGCGCATGTTGTGCAGACGGTCGGCGAGTTTCACGAGGATAACCCGCAAATCCTTTGACATCGCCATGAACAACTTGCGGAAATTCTCCGCTTGTTTGCTTTCGGCGGACGACAGTTGCAGGTTCGTCAGTTTGGTAACACCATCGACCAGTTCGGCCACCTCAGCGCCAAACAGCCGTTCCACTTCCGAGTAGGTGGATTTTGTATCCTCAATCGTGTCGTGCAGCAGGGCCGTGATGATCGTCGCATCATCCAGCCGTTGTTCCGTCAGAATTGCGGCCACAGCCACTGGATGTGTGAAATAGGCATCCCCCGAATGGCGCATCTGGCCATCGTGCATCTTAAATCCATAGGCATAGGCCTGCCGGATCAGATCAGTATTCGTACGGGGGTTATAATTGTGAACAAGGGCAACCAGATCTTCGACATCAATCATCGCGCGGTCGCCCCTGCCGCAGTAGGTCTGAAACCCTAGTTATCACCCTGCGCTTCCATCAGCATTCGCAACATCCGCTCTTCGGACATGTCATCATGCATCGGGCGGTCGCCATCTGCCCCCATTAAAAGAGCCATCTGATCTTCTTCGGGTTCATCCACCTCGATCTGGGTCTGGTGGCTTTCGATCATCCGCTCCCGCAGCGCATCAGCACCTTGGGTTTCCTCGGCAATTTCGCGCAGGCTGACCACGGGGTTCTTATCATTGTCACGGTCCACAGTCGCGGGTGACCCTGCCGTGATTTCGCGTGCCCGGTGTGCTGCCAGCATTACCAGCTCAAACCGGTTCGGAACTTTGTCAACGCAATCTTCAACCGTCACACGGGCCATCGGATACTCCATCGCAGAAACGGGGGTGCAAGTGCCGGTGTTTATGCCTTTGACCGCTCAATGACAAGCACCCAATAAGCCCACAGTTTACAAGGGCAATACAGCGGCCCTGTCGGCCTCTGGCAGGGCTGCCAGCATCTCGGATACACTAAGCCCAGTCAACGGATGCTGCCAATCCGGTGCGATTTCGGCCAAAGGCACAAGAACAAACGCCCGGTCCTGCAAACGGGGATGTGGCAGGATCAACGCATCCGGTGTCGCAAACGGCTGATCCGCAGGCGCAAGATCGCGCCATTTCCGATGGGTCAGGGAATCAGGCAGAACGATTTGGCCGAAGGCCAGCAAATCCAGATCGAGCGTCCGCATCCCCCACCTTTGCGCTCGTTCTCGCCCGAAATGTGCCTCCACCCGGTGCAATGCGGCCAATACTGACGCCGCGTCATCAAATTTATGTCCCCCAAGTGCAACAGTGGCGTTCACATAGTCCGGACCCACCCCTGCCGGAAAACAGGGCGTCCTAAAAAACGTGCTTATCGCAACGATTTCAAATCCTTCCCTTACTAACTCCTTCACCGCATTTTGTAACGTTTCGGCAGGCGAAAAGTCGCCGAAGGGCAAATTGGCACCCAAGGCAACCAATGCCAACTTTGAGGAACGATCCATATACGCTACTCTTCAGCCATGGGTGACTTGTCCAGGCATTATGCTGACGCTAGTTACCTTGTTTCTATGGCGACTTCCATACAAGCAAATCCACATTTGCGAGGTCGTCTCGGTAATGATTGGCTTCGAGGGGACACTTTAATGTTTTACAAAGACGAACGGCTCGCGCTGTTCATCGATGGATCCAACCTATATGCCGCCGCCAAGGCGCTGGGATTTGACATCGACTACAAGCTTCTGCGCCAGGAATTCATGCGTCGGGGCAAACTGTTGCGCGCATTCTACTACACTGCGCTTCTGGAGAATGACGAATATTCACCGATTCGGCCACTGGTCGATTGGCTGAATTATAACGGCTTCACCATGGTCACAAAGCCCGCCAAAGAATACACCGACAGCCAGGGACGGCGAAAGGTGAAGGGCAATATGGACATCGAGCTCGCCGTGAATGCGATGGAATTGGCCCCAAGGGTGGATCACATCGTTCTATTTTCGGGTGATGGGGATTTCCGGCCACTGGTCGAAAGTCTGCAACGTCAGGGAGTTCGGGTTTCGGTGGTCTCAACAATCCGCAGCCAGCCGCCTATGATTTCGGATGAACTGCGTCGTCAAGCCGACAATTTTATCGAACTGGACGAACTGCGCGACGTGATCGGGCGACCGCCACGCGAGCCCCGCCCGGAAATTGTCGAAGAAAGCATTCCGGCCAAATAACCAACGCGCGGGCGAAGCAACGATCATGTTCTCTTCGCTCGCCGCTTTGTTTTTGTCGGCATTTTTCGCAGCGACGCTTGTGGTTCCGATCCAGTCGGAAATTGTTTTTGTTGCCCTGCAGGCGGCGGGGACAGCCCCGTTATGGCTTTTAGTCACTGTGGCAAGTGTCGCAAATACCTTGGGCTCGTTCGTGAATTATGTGATCGGTCGGCAGGCGCACCGGCTTGAGGGCCGATCCTGGTATCCCGCCTCATCCACCGCCATGGCGCATGCGGAAATGTGGTTTCGGCGCTGGGGCGTTTGGGCACTGTTGCTAAGCTGGGCCCCGTTTGGCGATATCATCACGGTGCTTGCTGGGGTTTTGCGCACTCCGTTATGGCAATTTACCCTGCTCGTCGCCATGGCCAAGACGGGTCGCTTTATCGTTTTGGGTTGGATCACGGCCGAAGCGCTGACCCAGATTGCCGGTTAGGGCTGGACCTGCACGACAGCCCGGAATAGTTTTGAAGTACCTCGTTCGCATAGGTTTATCATGCTGCTTCCCCCACCGCTGACCCTGTATCTCGCCGCCCCTCGGGGCTTTTGTGCGGGCGTGGACCGGGCGATCAAGATCGTGGAACTGGCGATCCAGAAATGGGGCGCGCCGGTCTACGTGCGGCATGAAATTGTGCATAATAAGTACGTGGTTGATGCGCTGCGCGCGCAAGGGGCCGTGTTTGTCGACGAACTGGACGATGTCCCTGTGGACAGACCAGTGATCTTTTCGGCGCACGGCGTTCCCAAATCCGTTCCGGCGGCAGCAGAAGCCCGCAAAATGATTGCCGTCGATGCGACCTGCCCGTTGGTGACAAAAGTCCATAACGAGGCGCAGCGGCATTCGGAAAACGGTCTGCAGATGATCATGGTCGGCCATGCGGGGCATCCCGAAACAGTGGGCACGATGGGCCAACTTCCCATCGGCGAAGTGCTGTTGGTGGAAACGGAACGCGACGTGGCGGCGTTGAGGGTACGAGACCCATCGAAACTGGCTTTCATCACGCAAACGACACTTTCCGTGGATGACACGGCAGGCATCGTGATGGCGCTGCAGGCACGTTTTCCGGGTATCGTGGGACCGCACAAGGAAGACATCTGCTATGCCACGACGAACCGTCAGGCAGCGGTCAAGGCGATTGCGGGCAAGATTGATGCACTGCTGGTGATCGGCGCACCGAATTCATCCAACAGTCTTCGGTTGGTGGAAGTGGGCCGAGCGGCAGGCTGCGGCTATGCGCAACTGGTGCAGCGGGCAACGGATATTGACTGGCGGGCACTGGATGGCATCCGGTCGGTCGGGATAACGGCGGGGGCCTCGGCCCCGGAGGTTTTGGTGAACGAGGTGATCGATGCCTTCCGCGCGCGGTTTGATACGACCGTGGAACTGGTCGAAACTGCGCAGGAGAATGTTGAATTCAAAGTGCCGCGTATCCTGCGCGAAACGACATGACACCAATTCCCCGGGCCGCACTCGGGCTTGGATTGGCAGGCCTCTTGCCATTTTTGTGGGGCCTTGGCACATTTTGGTTGGACGTGGTTCATGATCTGACCATGGAAACTCTCGGCCCGCGCTTTGTCGCCCCCTATGTAAGCCTGACCTATGGCGCAGTGATCTTGTCCTTCATGGCGGGCGTCCTTTGGGGCTTTGCCACACGCGCAGCCCCTGCAGTCGCAGGATTTTTCTATGCTCTGTCAGTTCTGCCTGCACTTTGGACGTTTTTTCTGGTCGGGGAAGGCGTGGTGTCGTCTGCCCGATGCCTGATTGCCGGGTTCATTTTCCTGTTCGGGCTTGATTGGCTGTTCTGGCAGCAGGGCCTTGCGCCCGACTGGTGGATGCGGTTGAGGGGGATGCTGACGGCGGGCGTGGTGCTGTCCCTTGCCCCGTTTGCGATTTCGTA
>JANMDH010000521.1:0-9623 GCA_031376195.1 Gemmobacter sp.
TGGGACGCCACGTGGTGTTCGACTTCGGTCAGGGCGATATCCTGACGGTGCTGAACGTGACCAAGGCGCAGTTGGCCGATGACCTGATCTTTGGCTAATTCTGCATCAAGGTTCCCGGCCCGCATCACGGGCCGGGGCGTCTTCAGGACCGAATTCAAGGTCCATCCTTTCGGTTCTGACGTCCCACTTTGCAGATCGCAAGCAAATCTTGCAGGGGCGATCGTCAGCGGTTCTGACCCGGGAAACTTCCCCAGCGGTAACGGCAAAAGGCCGGTAACTGATTGTTTCGCGGCGGTTTTGCGCCCCTTTAACAGGCAGCGGTGGCGCGGATATCAACAGTGGTTGCATTTTTGGTGTTTTTCCTGCTTGCTTCCAGTGCAATTTGGGGGCGACTGCAATGATCCTTTCCAGGTCAGTTTCAACCGACCTTTCAAAGCCAATGCCGCCCTTCCTGCAAAATGGCGGCGATGCCGGTAAACATCTGCGCGCCGTTGACTGGTCCTGCCATCCGTTCGGCCCGCCGGAACACTGGCCCGCACTCCTGAAGTCCATGACCAGCCTTGTTTTGTGCTCGCGCCAGCCGATGGTGCTGACCTGGGGCCCGGAATACCGCAACATTTATAATGATGCCTACATCGAGATCTGCGGCGACCGCCACCCGAACGCCATTGGCGCAAATCTTTTCGATGTCTGGCCCGAAGTAAGACATGTGTTCGAACCGCTCGCGGTGCGCGTTTATGCAGGCGAATCCATCTACATCGACGACATCGAAGTGCGGCTGCACCGCAATGGCCAAAGCGAAGAAGCGCATTTCGCCTTTTCCTACACCCCGCTCGTGGATGAAAATGGGGACATTCCGGGAATGTTCTGCGTCAGCACCGAGACGACAAAAGAGGTGATGCTGCGCCGCGATCTGCAGCATGAACGCGCGCGGCTGGGACAAATGTTCGAAGAAGCCCCCAGTTTCATCGCCATGGTCAAAGGCCCCGATCACGTCTTTGAACTGGCCAACCCGGCTTACATGCGCCTTGTCGGGCACCGCGACATTATCGGCAAACCGGTCGCCGAGGCACTGCCCGAACTTAAACCACAGGGCTATATCGACATGCTCGATGCCGTCGTGTCCACCAGCCGACCGGTGCGGATTGACGGCGCAAAGGTCGCGTTGCAGCGTGTTCCGGGTGGCCCGACCGAGGACCGCTTTGTCGATTTTGTCTACCAGCCTTTGCTGGATGCGGCGGGCAATGTCATAGGCATCTTTGCGGATGGCGTCGACGTCACGGATCGCACGGTTGCCTTGCAGTCGTTGCAGACCAGCGAACAGTTTCTGCAATCCGTGCTCGGCGCATCGTCCGATTGCATCAAGGTGCTCGATCTGGAGGGACGCCTGCTCTACATGAGCGCGGGTGGCCGCCAGATCATGGAAGTGTCACACGACCGACAGATCGAAGGCAGCTTTTGGCCCGGGTTCTGGAACGGACCGGGGAATGATGATGCTCTGAAGGCACTCGAACTTGCAAAACAGGGCAAGCCTGCGGCGTTCCAGGGATTTGCCGACACTTTCGCCGGAAACGCGAAATATTGGGATGTGCGACTGACACCCATGCTCGACAGCACAGGCACGGCAGAACGCATTCTGGCCGTATCGCGCGACATCACCTATCTCAAACGCATCGAGGAAGAACGCGAACAACTGATGCATGAATTGTCGCATCGCCTCAAGAACGCGTTCAGCATGGTGCAATCTGTGATCAGCCAGACTTTGCGCAAGGCCGACACTGTGCAGGGCGCACGGGAAATCCTGTCGGGCCGCATACGGGCACTGGCGGATGCGCAGGATATTCTGACCCGGTCCATCGTCGGTGAAATGCAGATGGACGCGGTCGTTCTTGCGGCCCTGTTGCCGCATCGCACCGGCGAAGGCCGGTTCGTGGTGACGGGTCCACCTGCCACGATCAGCGGACGACAGGGCCTTGGTTTGTCGCTTGCCCTGCACGAACTTTGCACCAACGCCACGAAATATGGTGCCCTTTCCAACAGCGACGGAACCGTGGACATTCGCTGGGACGTACAGCCCGGCGGGACTTTCACCCTTGAATGGCAGGAAAAAAACGGCCCCCCCGTTGCAGAACCGACGCACAGCGGGTTTGGAAGTGTCCTGATCGAAAAAGTGGTGGCGACGTATTTCGAAGGGTCCGCCACCTTGAATTTTGCTGCCTCCGGGGTCGTCTTCCGCTTGGCGGGCAGCATTTCCGCGCCCGATGTGCCCCCTGAAACCGATCCTTACTAAGGCGCCTGTATCCCTTCCCAGCGGGCCATTACGTCAGATGCAATGCGTCTCCTCAGTAGTGCGTGATTTAAGATACCCCTCGACGAAGTCCCGGGCCAGGGTGTCGCAGTTCGGCAGACCTTGTGAAAAAGGATACCGAACCAGAACCTGCGGCATCGACAGGCAAAACACCGTGTTCCGAAGTCCCGCCTTCAGGGGCAGCACAAACGGCGACTCCAGCGGCTGTGAAGGATCGTGCAACGCCTTGATCAGCGACGGGAATGGCAGGTCCGCGGGCAGTGCTGCCGTCTGGCCCCGCGCATCGACCATCGCATCAAAGGCGTGTTCTTCGGTTCCGATGCCGACAATCACGCCGCCGTCCGGGCCGGGCTGAAACCGGGCGTCATCGCCAGACTCCAGTATATCGATCACCCCGGCGGCACGCAGCGCTGCCAGACGTTCCAGCGAAAGATGCGGCACGGCGGCATAACAATCGGCAAACACCGGCAGCAGATGCGTGCGGAACCTGTCCCATTCCTCACCCGAGATATGCGGCAAGGCCGCCTCGAACACCTCATGCCCACGCAGCATTGCATAGCGCCACGCAATCGTTTCTTCGCGCGCAATCGTCGCCCGCGATTCCGCAAGGTTCACCCGCAGTGCCCGGAACGCCCCCATCCGCTGGCGACGCGAAAAATATGCGGTCCCAAAGGCTTCGATTGTCGGCGCGCCCATGGCCAGATCCGTCAGATAGTCTGGATCACACGCTTGTATTTCCTGCATCAGCAGATCGAACGTCCGCGCAAGGATGCGCCCCTTTCCATCCGACACCAGACGTTCCACCGCGTCTTCGGTCAGATGAACCAGCGGCTCATACGGATAGACATAGTAAAAATCCGCCTCGGGAAGGATCCCGGTCTTTGAAACCATCGTCATCTGCAGCCGTTCGGACCCCGCACGCGCCGCCCATGTCAGCCCTTCTGCCGTCTCGGTGAACCGCCCATGTTCGTGCGCCAGGGCAACCGCCACATCCACCGCCGACAGCGACGACCCGAGGATGCCAATCGCAGCCGCAGGAAGGGCCGTGATATTTGACGCGGGCCATGGGGATACAAGCGAAGCGTCACCCATCTTTGGCGCCGCATCCCAGGTATGACCGGTCGCCAGAACAACCCTGTCGAACGCTTCGACAGCCCTTCCATCCGGCGTCTGCGCAACCACAAGGATCCTGTCCGCCTCCGGCCTGATGTCCACCACATCCTGCCGGGTCCACACCGCCACGGCGTGCCCCGCCGCAGTTCCCGCAGCCACCAGCGCCTTCAACTGCGCCGCCAGATACGCCCCAAGCAACGTGCGCGGATAGAAAGCCCGGGCCGAAATCGCATCGGGCGACACATCCCAGCGGGCCAGCCTGTCCGCCGGTTGCCCGCAAAGCCAGTCCGCCAACGGCTCCTCAATCGCAGGCATTTCCCTGCTGAAGATATTCGACAGCATGTAATCTGCGCTCATCTCCTCCCGGTAGGGCATGCCGGTGCCTGCAATCGCTTCGCGCTCAAAGACCACGATCTGCAACGGATCCGTGCTTTCGATCAGATGCTTGACCAAAAATATTGCCATCGGCCCGCCACCGATGATCCCGATCCTGCTCTCCACCGACATCCGCCCACCTCATCTGTTCCCCCAGCCAAACGCAGGGACCCGAAAAAGGTTGCAGCCCGGTGCCGCCCCTTACCCTTGGGCATGCTGCAGGAAAAATCGCAGCATCTCTTCGGATGCCAAAGGGCCTGCCGGGTCGGTATAGCTGCCGTCCGGATGACCGCCCGCCCAGGCATGCCCTGCCCCCTCGATTTCCCAGTGCTCGCATATCGACCGGCCATCCGCGCGGGCATGGCTGGTCTGGTGGAACGATCTGCCGCCCACAGACACACCCTTGCGCGTTGTCACATGCAGCCCGTCAAAAGCCCGCAGTGTCTGCGCGATGACGGCCTTGCCATTGCGCGGATGCACCGTGCCATCGGCCGTCCCGTGCAGGGCAATGGTCGGCACGGCGCGGGTCAAGGCCGCACCGCCCGCCCCATTGCGCATGGCCGAAAAGGCCTGCGCGACATCACTTGCCGCACCCACCGGCAGGCCTGAATGCACACCCACCGCACTGAAAAGGTCGGGATAGGCCGCAGCCACAATCGCCGCCGCCGCCCCGCCTGCGGACAACCCGGCAATATAGACCCGCGCAGGATCAGCAGGATAATCCCGCAGAATATCCCGTGTCAGGCCCGCAATCAGTGCAGGCTCGCCACGCCCGCGCACCTGGTCTTCCGGCTTGAACCAGTTCCAGCACTTGTTTGCATTGGCCCCCGTCGGTTGGGCCGGATAGGCGACCAGAACGCCGTGCCGTTCGGCAAGCGCATTCATCCCCGTTCCGGCGGCGAAATCGTCAGGCGACTGCGTACAGCCATGCAGCATCACGATCAGCGGCATCCGCGATGATGGCCGATTGGCTGGAACATACAGTTTGTAATCGCGGTGATCACGCCCATTGCGGTGGGTCAGCGTGATGAATTCCGCCCCTGCGGGAACCGGGGCTGACCCTTTGGCAAACGGCATCCGCTCCGGCATGCCGCCCGCCCCGATCCTGCGCAGCGTTTCGCGTAATGAGGTGCCGGCGCGCGGCGCTTTTACAGGCCCTTGCGCAGGCGGCACTTTCGCGCCCAAGCCTGCGCCGCCCCCCTGCTCCAGCCGCGTGAATGACCCTTCGATGACGGTCGGATCAGGCATGACAGGCGTTTGCGGTGCGCCGTCGTTCAGCAAGGTCTGGATCAGGGCGGTCGCCTCCGCCAGCCTGCCCGCCTTGGTCAGTTCGGTGGCCTTCGTCATGCCAAGGGCAAAGTGATTGGTCATCTTGTGCTTTCTGCTAACTAAACAATCGGTTTTCAGGTGATCCGGTCTGCAAGTGCCGATCTGATGGCATCGTCTGCCTGCAGCGCGCCCAAAACCTTCAGGGCGGATATCGTGGCCCGCGCCAGATCGGCGGTCACGTCGGGCGCGATGACGGCCAGACCCAGCACCCGAATGTCCAGCATCTGTCCCGCCGCCGCGGCCGCTTTCAGTTCGCCGGCACTGATATGGCGCAGGCCCAGGTCCACACTTTTTCGCGTGATCACCTGCCGTACGGTGTCGGCGTGCCGCTCGATCTGGTTGCGGATGGCAGTGCGGATGAAATCGGTGCGATTGGAATAGAACCCCTCCTCCACCAAAAGTTCGATCTGACCCAGATCGACAAAACCAAGGTTGATCGTGATCTTCTCGTTGTCAGGCGCTTTCACTCGCCGGGTCGGGTCATCAACCCCTGCATCACCCATTTTAACCTCCAAGAACCATCCATGTGGATGTTATATGGATGCTTCTGCCCGGATTGCAATATCTTTACGGGCTTATCCGTACCCGCACAGTCAGACATCGAAAGGGGTCCGCCATTCCCCGCAGCTGCCTTGGGGCCGCATATTGCTGCCACACGGTATCGCGCGCGTGCGCCAGCTTGCGGCCTCTGTCCGGATATCGCCCTGAAATCAAAAGGATGCGGGGTCGGTATCGCTGTGGCCGCTTGGCCCGGCAGTTTTCGATCCTGTTCAAGATCACACTGTGTGACTGCCGCATCGCTGTGCGCTGAAAAGACCGGCGCAGGGTCGCCTTACAGGTGATCCCTGAACACGACAGCCTGACCGCCGACCACCATCACCTATGGATACAATGCGCGGCAGACCTGCCCCAGCCTCTGCCCCTTTGCACGCCTTGACCCGCTTTGTATCTTTCTTGACGCGCATTTCATCCCGAAAACGCCCAGCGTGTTTCAGGACCGCCCCAAGGCACGCGGCGCACGTCGCTGAAACCTCGCGTGCCAGTGCCACACGTCCCCTTCCCCTCGCATGGCGCAATAACAACGCAGGCTTGCGCCACCGCACCAAACCGACCCACCCGTCCGGCACGTCACGGGATCGTCAGAACCTGTATTCCACGTTGGCCTGCAGGGTCAGCCGGTCCCGGCGACCGATCCGTTCGGCATCGATCATGATGTCAAATCGCGTCATCTGATCCCGGCTTGTGCCCTGCAGGCCCAACCGCAGGCCACCCCCGCAGTCACCCTGACCGTTGTTCCAGTCACACAGCAGACTTGGCGCAAGGATATACGTCGCCGCGTCTGAATTGGCATAGACCGGAATCCGCAGTTCGGGCGTGATGCGCAAGGTGGCATAATCCACATCGGTGGCAGGGGATGTGACCGCCTTGGTCGTGCCCGCCACCGTTGCGTCGAGGTGCACCGTGCCGGTTTTCGCCGCCCCATAGGCCACCGCGATTTCCGGCCGCAACTCAAACCCGTCGCCTTCGATCACACCCGACATCGCCAGCCCCATCAACACGGAACGCGCAGCATAGGTGCCGTCAAGCTGGATCTCCTCATTTCCCAAGGTCAGCATGTTGCGCGACGCCCCCACTGACAGGAACCCGTCCAGCTGCAGGTTTTTCCGCAGTTCCGCGACGAAATAGGAACCCATGGACAGGCTGATCTGATCGGACCGTCCCTCCAGACGCTTGTTGATTGCACTGTTGCCAAAACTGGCCCCCGCAAAGTAGCCCAGCATCACACGGTCCGACACCATCCGTTCGGAGGCGATGCGTGCCGTCATGCTGCTGGTTGTCACACCAGCGCCATTGTCCACGACCGAAAAGTCGCCTGACACGATCCGCCGCCGCGTTCCCGCAAAGTCGCCGGTTTGGCCGAAAAAGGTTCCCTTGGTGAAACTTCCGCCCACCCCCGCCTGAACCTCGCCATGAACGCTGAAGGGGACGTTGTTTCGTGTGGCAATGAGGCTGCATTCCGGATCGATCCGGACATCCGTGATATCCGCATCATCCGCGGTCGCGCAGCGTTCGCGCATCTCGCGTGCGGCAATAAAGCGGTCACGTGCCGCCACCGTCATGCCCTGCAGCGACGCCACCGAAGCCTTCAGGTGATTGAGCTCGATCTCTTTGACGATCCGCGCAACATCATCACCATAGCGGTCAAAGACCTCGGCCACGACATCGTCGGGGGCGACGACGGCCACCCGCAGGATGATCGTGCTGGTGTTACCTGACGCGTCGGTCGCCAGGATGCGCACCACATAGGTATTGTCGCGGTTGGCATCCGTTGGGGCGCTGTGATCAGGCGCGCGCACAAACCGCACGGCACCTGTGACGGCATCGATAACCAGCGCCGCGCGGTCTGCCCCGCCCGTGATGGACCAAGTTACCTGTTCATCGGCGCGCAGGATCGCCACGGACATCTGCGCGTCGGGCACGCTGATCCGTCGGTCGGACGGGCCCTTGATCGCTGGCGGGGTGTCGTCCGGTGCCACCACGTCCGTCACGGTGACAGTCAGGGTGGTCGTGCTCGCATTCCCCGCGCCGTCCACGGCCCGGATCGTCACCACATAGATGTTGTCGCCGTCCGCATCGCCCGGGGCCGCAAAATCCGGCGCGCTCAGGAATGTCACCACCCCCGCCGCGTCCACCGCGAACAAGGCCGCATCCGCCCCGCCGCTGACCGACCAGACCACCGCTTCATCCGCCGTCAGGCCCGTCACCGCCGTCTGCCCCTCCGCCGCCGTCACCGCCCCGCCAGACGGAGCCGTGATCACCGGTGGCGTGTCATCCAGATCCGCCACTGTCACAGTCACCGACTGTTGTGCCGTGTAGCCGCCGCTGTCCGTCGCCTGGACGGTAACGATATACGTGTTATTGGCGTCCGCATCGGTCGGTTGTTCAAAGTCCGGCGCAGCCCGGAACGTCAGTACCCCCGTGGTGGCATTGATCGTAAACTTTCCCCCGTCCGTCCCGCCAAAGATCGACCAGCTGACCGTTTTGTCGGCCGTTAGCGTCGCCACGGACGTCTGGTTTTCATTCACTGTCAGGGCCGAACTGGGCGCACCTGATGCGCCAGACGGCCCGGTGATTTTCGGTCCGTTCGCCTGCACAGTCGTCAGATAATCGTTCAGAAGACTGACAAGGCCGCTGGTCGCAGCATTGCCACTGACGTTGGACCCATCGGCAAAGCTTTGCGCAGAGCCGATTTTGCGCAGGCCGTAGTTGCTGCTGGCATTCAGCGTATATTGCTGGTTGCTGCCATAAGTTATCACATGCGTCGCAGCGCCGGGTGCCGGGATGAACCCGAAATAATTCAGTGTCGCCCCTTGGCTGATCCGCCAGCTGATGGCGCCCGGAATGTCGATCGTCTGTCCGCTGTTGAACACCAGCCGCATGGTGCCGGACAGATCATTGCCCTGCGTGCCCCCGAATTGCCCCGATGCCGAGGTCTGGATGAAAAAGGCCTTCGACACGCCAAGAGTTGCGAAGTTTTTGATCGCATTCGCCTGCCCGGAGTTTGATCCGACGGTCCCGGCGAATCCTACGCTGAAAGGAACAGAAACCGTCTCCGCCAACGCATGCTGCACCGCAAATGTCAGGAAAAGAACAGCGGCGCACAGGATTTTCCGCAGGGGGGCATGGAACACGATGACTGCAACCTTTTAGTTAGAGAACAAAACCAACCCAAGTTTTTCGGGCCTGTGACACGCCTGTAGAGCAGCTTAGAGACGCAGCATTGACGAGGTCTTAATCAGTGCGCGGCGCTTGTGAAACAAAAAACCGTGCAGGGCTGATTTTGACGGAAACGTACGTGCCGGGAAGCCTTGTGGTGGCAGATTTGTGCGTCCGCAGTCCGTCTCGTTTGCCCCGTCATTGTGGTATAAATATGTCGTTATTCAACCAGAGGCAGTAGTTGGATCAAGTCCAAAATGCAGCACCTGACCAATGCGATCCGAACCCGTCTGGCAACGCTTCACAGCACTTCCGTCAAAACTGACAGGGCGATCACGACAACAAGACCACCCGCCAGCACCTCGAACCACGGCAAGATACGTGTGATGCTTTGACCGGGCAGGCTGGCCAGCGCACCTTCGCGCGTCCAGACAGCAAGGCCAGCCACGCTGACCGTGACAATCGCCGTGCCCAATCCCATCGCGAACACCCCGGCGACGCCCGATGCGCCAATGCCAAGCTGCCATGTCAGGATCAGCAGGAAAATAGCCCCCGTGCAGGGCCGCATCGCGATACCGGAGATCAGGGCTGCGACATCACGCCAGCCGGTCAGGTTTTCGACATCCGTAACCGACGGGCCATGGGCATGACCGCAATGCGCATCATGGACGTGGCCCGAATGATCATGTGGTAGCACCGCAGTCCGCTGCACCGCAGTCTGGCGTCTGATCCCGCGAAACCCCCGCCACATCAGCCACAGGCCGACACCACAGATGGCCGC
>JANMDH010000522.1:0-2330 GCA_031376195.1 Gemmobacter sp.
GTTCGACGTTCGTTTCTGGGGGGCGTTTGATGGACATCCTCAACGCCCTGGTCGCCTTCCTCAACTTCGTCGTCGTCCCAGCCACCGCCTATGGCGCGCAGCTTGCCCTCGGCGCGCTGGGTGCCACCCTGATCTACGGCATTCTGCGCTTTTCCAACTTTGCCCATGGCGACACCATGGCCTTCGGGACCATGATTACCATTCTGATGACATGGTGGTTCCAGTCTCTGGGAATCAGCTTTGGCCCCCTGCCGACCGCTTTGCTGGCCCTCCCGTTCGGCATCGTCGCCACCGCCCTGTTCGTCTTGGGCACCGACAGGCTCGTCTACCGTTTTTACCGCAAACAACGCGCCGCCTCGACCATCCTCGTGATCGTTTCGCTGGGTGTCATGCTGATCATGAACGGCATCGTCCGCCTGATCATCGGCGTTGACGATCAGGGTTTTTCTGACGGCGCGCGGTTCGTCATCTCGGCGGGCGATTTCAAAACTGCTACCGGACTGGCCGAAGGTCTTGCCATCAAATCCACCCAAGCCATCACGCTTGTCACCGCCATCCTCGTCGTCATCTGGCTGTTCTGGTTTCTGAACCGCACCCGCACCGGAAAATCCATGCGCGCCTTTTCGGATAACGAAGATCTTGCCCTGCTGTCTGGCATCAACCCCGACCGTGTCGTCGCCGTCACCTGGATCATCGCCGCCGCCCTCGCCACCATCGCGGGTGTCCTCTACGGGCTCGATAAATCCTTCAAACCCTTCGTCTATTACCAACTCCTCCTGCCCATCTTCGCCGCCGCCATCGTCGGCGGCCTTGGCAACCCGATCGGGGCCATCGCAGGCGGTTTCATCATCGCCTTCAGTGAGGTCGGCGTTACCTATGCCTGGAAAAAGGTCGTGACTTACCTTGTTCCCGAAAGCTGGGCACCCGATGGATTGGTCCAACTGATGTCCACCGATTACAAATTCGCGGTCAGCTTCACCATCCTGATCGTCGTCCTGTTGTTCATGCCCACGGGTCTTTTCAAGGGAAAATCCACATGAACCGCCGCAACATCCTTTTGTTCGCCGCCGTGGCCCTTCTGTTCATCGCCACAGGGCTTTTCCAGACATGGAACACCTCGCTTTTCATTCTCAACACCGCGCTGATTTCGGCCATCTTCGCGATGGGTGTGAATATGCAGTGGGGCTATGCCGGCCTGTTCAACACTGGGGTCATGGGCTTCACCGCCCTCGGTGGCCTCGCCGTCGTGCTCGTCTCCGCCCGCCCTGTGGCTGAGGGCTGGCAGGCAGGCGGGGCCGGCATTCTGACCGGCCTCTTCATCGGGGCCGCCAGCATCGGTGTCGCCATCTTCGCCTACAACCGGATGAAACCCGGGCGGCGGCGCAATCTGGCCGTCATCGGCCTGATGCTTGCAGGCTTCATCCTGTACCGTTTTGTCTTCGACCCCGCCGTCACCGCGACCGAAGCTTATGATCCCGCCACTGCCGGGAACCTCGGCGGGCTGGGCCTGCCCTCGCTGATCGCTTGGCCGGTGGGGGGCCTGCTGGCCGCACTTGCCGCTTGGGCGATCGGCAAAACTGCCCTCGGCCTGCGTTCCGACTACCTGGCCATCGCAACTTTGGGCATTGCGGAAATCATCGTTTCTGTGATGAAAAACGAAGACTGGCTCGCCCGCGGCGTCAAGATGGTGAACGGTCTGCCCCGCCCTTGGCCCGTGCCCTATGAGGTGGATCTGCAGAAACAGGCGTGGTTCACCGACCTCGTGACAGGCTGGGGATATGCGCCGACAACAGCCTCGGCAATTCTGGTCAAACTGATCTATGCCGTCATGTTCACGCTCGTCCTGATCGCCCTGGTCTGGCTGGCCGAACGCGCCCTGAATTCGCCTTGGGGCCGCATGATGCGCGCAATCCGCGACAACGAGGTCGCGGCCGAGGCGATGGGCAAGGATGTCACCCGCCAGCACCTTCTGATCTTCATCATCGGATCGGCAGTGATCGGCGTCGGCGGGGCCATCATGGTGTCGATGCACGGGCTGCTCAATCCCGGCACGTACAACCCGCTCGGGTTTACGTTCCTTGTCTGGGTTATGGTGATCGTCGGCGGGTCGGGCAACAACTGGGGCTCCATCCTTGGCGCATTGCTGATCGGCTGGCTTTGGCAGATGGCAGAAACCGTGGGGCCAACGCTGATGGGATTGGCGACCGGCGCAATGACGGACAGCCCGCTCAAGTCGCATCTGGTGGAAAGTGCGCCGCACCTGCGGCTGCTCACCGTGGGGGTCATCCTGCTGTTGGTGCTGCGTTTCAATCCGCGCGGCCTGATACCTG
>JANMDH010000528.1:0-5208 GCA_031376195.1 Gemmobacter sp.
GACATCAGCCGCTTTCAGACCAGCATCGACTGGCAGACCGCCCGCGCCAACGGCGTCAACTTCGCCTTCATCAAGGCCACCGAAGGCGGCGATCTGTTCGATCCGATGTTCAACGACCACTGGCGCGGTTCCGCCCGCGCCGGCGTGCAGCGCGGGGCCTATCACTTCTGGTACCACTGCCGCCCCGCCGCCGAACAGGCGCGCTGGTTCATCAAACATGTGCCCAAGGGCGGGTTGCCCCCCGTGCTCGACATGGAATGGACCCCGTTTTCACCCACCTGCACGGTCCGCCCGCCCGCAGCCGAAGTGCGCGCCAATGCGGCGGAATTCATGAACATCATCGCCGCACATTACGGCCAGCGGCCCGTGCTTTACACCACCCCCGATTTTTATGTGCAAAATGAGATGTGGCGCCTGTCCGGCAATGAATTCTGGCTGCGCGCTGTTACCGCGCACCCCGGCGACCGGTATGAAGGGCAGACCTGGACCTTCTGGCAGTACACCGGCACGGGCCTTATTCCGGGCATTTCAGGCACGGTGGACATCAACGTGTTCAACGGGCCCAGTGCTGCCTGGGCGGCCTGGCTTGGGGCACGCGCCCGTTAAGCGCCCCGCCGTCGGGCACGGAGGCAACGAAACCAAAGGCTGCCCCGCCTCCGGGCGCGGATGATCAGGCCCGAAATCGGGCCCCGCAGGAACGGCAGATCCACGGCCAGCAGCAACAGCCCAAGCGGTATCATCCATACCCCGAGCACGGGCAGAAACGAAAACACGCCGCCCACCAGGAAGATCAGCGCCAATGGCAGCCGCAGAATGCGCCAGCGCCCCACGTGCAGCGCCTGAAGCAGCACACCCAGCCGGGGGAAATGCCGCGTCAGCGCATCGAATTGCCGTTGAAAGCGTCGATTCGTCTTTGACATGCTGTTCCGCCCGCAGGGGCCCCGCGATCAACCCCCCATCTGACATGGGGCGCAGGCCGGGCCGCTTCAAGATGGCCGCAGGTCGTCGGATCAGCCCCCGTCAGCCATCCACCCTGATCCGCCCATTGCTCGGGTCATACGGACTGTCCTCGACCACCACCGCATCCCATTCCTGCCGCAGCATCTTCACCTTCAGCCGCGTCCCCACCGTCGCCAGTTCCACCGGAACATAGCCCATCCCGATCTGCTTGCCGAAGGCCACCGAATACCCGCCCGACGTCAAGCGCCCCACCTTCACCCCGTCCTTCAGCAGCGCCTCTTTCCCCCAGGGATCGGTATCCCCCGGCCCGTCGATCAGCACTGTCACGCATTTGCTGCGGATGCCCGTGGCCAGCATCGCGGCCTTGCCCTGAAAGTCCTTCGTCAGGTCCACGAACCTGTCCAGCCCCGCCTCCAACGGTGTTGCGTCCCGGCCCAGTTCATTCCCGAACGCCCGATAGGATTTTTCCTGCCGCAGCCAGTTCTGCGCCCGCGCGCCCACCAGCTTCATCCCGTGCTTTTCGCCCGCTGCCAGCAGGAGGTCCCACAGGTACCGCTGCATTTCGATCGGGTGGTGCAGCTCCCAGCCCAGCTCGCCCGTATAGGCCACCCGGATCGCGTTGACCGGGCACATCCCCAATTCGATCCTGCGCGACGACAGCCACGGGAACCGCTTGTTCGACAGCACCGTGTCAGGGCTCGCATCCTTGACGATCTCCTTCAAAATCGCGCGGGCCTTCGGCCCTGCAATCGCGAACACGCCCCACTGCGTCGTCACATCCTGAATTTCGACATAGCCAAACACCGCCGCCTTTTCCGCAGCACTTTTGCGCAGGTAATCGGCGTCGTACTCTGTCCAGGCCCCCGCACTGACCAGGTAATACTCATCCTCCGCCAGTCGCACGATGGTGTATTCCGTCCGCGTCGTTCCCGCAGGCGTCAGTGCATAGGTCAGGTTGATCCGCCCCACTTTCGGCAGCGCGTTGCAGGTGAACCAATCAAGGAATGCTGTCGCCCCCGGCCCCGCCACCCGATGCTTGGTGAACGCCGTCGCATCAATCAACCCCGCCGTCTCGCGGATCGCGCGTGCTTCGTCCACGGCATATTGCCACCAGCCGCCCCGCCGGAACGAACGCGCATTGTGGTCGAAATCCGGGGCTGCGTCCTTCGGGCCATAATAGATCGGGCGTTCCCAGCCGTTCACCTGCCCGAACTGCGCCCCCAGCGCCTTTTGCCGTTCATAGACGGGGGCCGTCCGCAGGGGCCGCGCCGCCTCTCGTTCCTCATCCGGGTGGTGCAGGACAAAGACGTGGTCATAGCATTCCTCGTTCTTGCGGCTCGCGTATTCCGTCGTCATCCAGCCGCCGAACCGGCGCGGGTCCAGGCTGGCCATATCGATCTCCGCCTCGCCCGCCGTCATCATCTGCGCCAGATAATGCCCCGTTCCCCCCGCCGCCGTGATCCCGAAACTGAAGCCTTCGGCCAGCCACATGTTCTGCAGGCCCGGTGCCGGGCCCACACGCGGGTTGCCATCGGGGGTATAACAGATCGGGCCGTTGTAATCATCCTTCAGACCCACCGTTTCGGTGGACGGCAGACGGTGGATGAAGGACATGTATTCGCCCTCGATCCGCTCCAGATCCAGCGGGAACAGATCGGCCCGGAAACTGGCCGGAACCTCGTAATGGAACCGCGACGGCGCGTTCTTCTCGTACGGGCCCAGAATCCAGCCTCCCCGTTCCTCGCGCACATACCACTTGGCATCCGCATCCCGCAGAACCGGGTGCTGCGGGTTCGATTTCCGCCATTCCACCAGCACCGGGTCAGGCTCCGTCACGATATACTGATGTTCCACCACCACGGCAGGCGTCCTGATGCCCAACAGCCGCGCCGTCCGCTGCGCGTGGTTCCCCGTCGCCGTCACCACATGTTCCGCCGTGATCTCGAACAGATCCTCCGACGCCACCAGATTGCCGCCCTGCTCCACCATCCGCGTGCAGGACACGATCCATTCCGACCCCGTCCAGCGATAGCCGTTGACCTGCACCTTCCGCTCAAACGTCGCCCCGAACTGCCGCGCGCCCTTGGCCATCGCCTGCGTCACGTCCGCCGGATTGATATAGCCGTCCTGCGGATGATACAGCGCGCCGATCAGGTCTTCGGTGCGCAGCAGTGGCCAACGGTCCTTCATCTCCTTCGGTGACAGAAACTCGTGATAGACCCCCGCCGTTTCCGCGACTGACGAATACAGCATGTATTCATCCATCCGCGCCGCGCATTGCGCCATCCGCAGGTTGCCCACCACATAGAACCCCGGGTTCAGCCCCGTCTCCGCCTCCAGCCCCTTGTAGAAATCGACGCTGTATTTGTGGATATGCGTCGTCGCATACCCCATGTTGAACAACGGCAGCAGCCCCGCCGCGTGCCACGTCGACCCGGCGGTCAACTCGTCCCGCTCCACCAGCATCGTATCCCACCCTGCCTTTGCCAGATGATAGGCGATCCCCGTCCCCACGGCCCCGCCACCGACGACAAGCGCTTTGACATGGGTTTTCATCTGGGGCCTCCGGGCGGGTTGCGTTCGGACATCAATGCCAGAGCCGACTGCGACAAAGCAAGGCAGCCCGACCTTTGACGGCAGAAAACGACATGTGGCCGGCACATTGCGGTTCTCGCCGCGCTCAGGCTTTCCGCATCCGCCCCATCAGCGCCGAGGCGGCAAAGATCACGGCGGCGATGGCGATGATCGAAGGCCCCGCAGGCGTGTCTTCCCTCAGCGACAGTTGCAGCCCGCCGATGGTAGATGCGATGCCGATCACCGTGGCAACCGCCGCCATCGCCTCGGGACTGCGTGTCAGGCCGCGCGCGGCCGCCGCCGGAATGATCAGCATCGCCGCGATCAGCAGTGCCCCCACGACTTTCAGCGCCACCGCCACCGTCAGGGCAAGGGCAATCGTCAGGATCAGACGCTCCCGGTCCGGGTTCAGGCCGGATGCCGCAGCAAGGTCTTCGTTCAGCGTCGCCGTCAAAAGCGCTGACCAGCGCCAGACGAGCAAGGCCAGAACCAGCACCGCCCCGCCCCAGATGAACACCAGATCCGTTCGCGAAACGGCAAGAATGTCGCCAAACAGATAGGACGAAAGATCAACCCGCACCTGAGGCAGAAAACTGACGGCAACCAGACCGAAGGCCAGCGCCGAATGTGCAAGAACCCCCAGCGTCGTGTCCATCGCCCAACCGCGCGCCGCAAGGGTCGATACCGTCACCGCCATGGCAAGGGCAACAATCAGCGTGCCCAGCCCGATCGGCAGGTCGGTGGCCAGTGCCAGCGCAACCCCCAGAATCGCCGCATGTGCCGTCGCATCGCCGAAATACGCCATCCGCCGCCAGACCACGAATGACCCCAGCGGCCCCGCCGCCAGCGCAAGCCCGATCCCTGCAAGCGCCGCGCGGACAAGGAAATCGTCAAGCATCGGTTCTGTCCTCATGATCATGGTCCGCATGATGATGATGGTGACCCTGTGTATGATCATGGTCATGCGCATGCTGATACAGCGCCAGCGCACCTTGCGTGCCCAACCCGAACAGCGCCCGGTATTCTGGCGCATTCGACACCATCCGTGGCGCACCTTCGCAACAGATATGCCCGTTCAGACAGATCACCCGGTCCGACGCCGCCATTACCACATGCAGATCATGGCTGACCATCAGCACCGCCACCCCCGTATCCCGCCGCACATCCGCGATCAGGCGGTAAAACGCCGCCTCGCCCGGCTGATCAAGGCCCTGTGTCGGCTCATCCAGGATCAGGATATCCGGCTTTGCCAGCAACGCCCGCGCCAGCAGAACCCGCTGGAACTGCCCCCCCGACAGCCCGGTCATCTGGCGGTCCGCCACCTCCGGCACCCCGACACGGGCAAGCACGGCCCGCGTCTCCTCCGCCCCCACCCGGTTCGGCAACGACAGGAACCGCCCCGCCGTCAATGGCATCGTCCGGTCAATCGACAACCGTTGCGGCACATACCCGATCCGCAACCCCTCGCGCCGCGTCACCTTGCCATGCGTGAGCGGCACAATCCCCAGCAGCGCCCGCAGCAGCGTCGATTTACCCGATCCGTTCGGCCCCAGAATCGTGACGATCTCTGCCGGATCAACCCGCATCGTCACATCATGCAGCACCTCGCCCGCCCCCAGACGCACGCAGATATGGCTTGCCGCAATCAGGCTCATGCCACCGCATCCCGGCAGG
>JANMDH010000534.1:0-2698 GCA_031376195.1 Gemmobacter sp.
GACGGCGAAGTCGCAGGCTTCTGCACCAGCGGCGGCTTCTCGCATTACACGGGCCTCTCGGTCGCACAGGGCTTCCTGCCCGCAGACCGGATCATCGATGGCCAGAGGGTAGAAATTGAAATCCTGGGCGAACGCCGCCCCGCGCGGGTCCATCTCGCCCCGCTGTTCGACCCCGACGGTTCACGGATGCGCGGCTGAACCCGTCCACATCTTCTGTCTGAAAATATCCTCCGGGGGTGAATGTGGCATTCGCCGCAGAGGGGGGCAGACAGCCCCCCTTTCTTCTGTCTAGACTGCAAAGATGACGATCACCCCCGCCATCCTGATCCTCGCCGCCGGATCATCGTCTCGGATGGGGGGCGCTGACAAACTGATGGAAATGGTGGACGGCGAACCTCTGATCCGTCGTCAGGCCCGGATGGCCTTTGAGACCGGCTGCCCTGTCATCGTCGCCCTACCCCCGGATCGCCCCGAAAGGGTCGCGGCCATTGCCCCGCTCGCAGTCATCCTTGCAACCGTTCCGGACGCCCCCCACGGCATGTCCGCCTCAATACGCCGTGGGCTCGCGGTCGCCCGGGGCCTGTCGCCCCTCCCCGCTGGCCTGATGATCCTGCCTGCCGATATGCCTGATTTTACCCTGCCCGCCCTGCAATTGATCATCGCTGCCTTCCGCGAAAACCCGACCCGCATTCTGCGCGCCACCACTGCCGCTGGCCGCCCCGGCCACCCGGCGATCTTCCCCCCCGATCTTTGGGATGCGCTCGACCACGTCACCGGTGATCAGGGCGGCCGACAGGTTCTGGCGGATCATGCCGACCGCGTCACCCATATCCCCCTGCCGGGGAATATGGCGATCACCGATCTGGACACGCCCGAAGATTGGACGCGTTGGCGGTCAGACCGCCTTTAGCAACACCCGCGCCTCATGCGCCTTCAGCGTCAATCGTGCTGACGGGAACGCCTGACCCTGCATGGCAAGCTGCGGGAACAGGACCAGCACCTCGTCCCGCGCCGCCTGATCCATGCCCGACAGCATCCGCGTCGCCGGTTGAAAGCTTTCCGACCACGTGCCATCCACGCTGACAATCTCGTGCTGATCAAACAGCACATGCACATAGGTCACCCCATTCTGCGGTGCGACCCGGGTGATCCCCGCCTGCCCCACCATATGCACCGCCGCCACCAGCACCTCATGTTCGCCGAACAGCAGTTCGGTTTGCGCATCCGACACCAGCATCCTGTGCTGCGGCGACACCTGCATGTCGCGCGCCGGGCTTTGCTCCCCAAAGGTTCCCGCCGCAATCTGCACCGGACGCAAGCTTGGCGTCGCCATCAGTTCCGCCACCCCGACGGCCCGCGTACCCACCCAGCGCACCACCTGATAGCCACTGTCGCGCGTCAGCACGCGGTCACCGGCCCGCAAGGTTTCCACCGCCACATCGCCCACAGACGTCATCACCCGGCTGCCAGCCGTAAAGCAGGGGATGATCTGCTCGATATTGTCGAACCCCATGGTGCCAATCAGCACGCCATTCGCATCGAAGAACTGAATCGTTCCCTTTTCAGGATCGTTCGGGTCATAGATGATGTTCGTGTTGTCTTTGGTCCAGCCAGACGTGCCGTTGGCCCAAAGATCAATGACGTCGGTATCGCCGTCGGCGACATTGTCGTCCGTGCCGTCTTCACCGCCGTCGATCACATCCCCAATCGGATTTGCAGCATCGGTCAAACCGACCAGGAACCGGTCATCGCCGGTTCCACCGCTCAACGAATCCGCACCTGCCCCGCCGACAATCGTGTCGTTCCCCGACCCACCGGCAATCGTGTCATTGCCCGCGCCGCCCGACAGGCTGTCCGCCTCGGTCCCGCCGTCCATCGCATCGTTGCCGTCGCCACCCGACAGCGTGTCACTTCCCGTGCCGCCGTCCAGACTGTCGTTCCCGGCACCGCCGTCCAGCGTATCGTTGCCCGCATCGCCCGAAAGCGTGTCATCACCCGCACCGCCACTTAGGTTGTCGTTATCCGCACCGCCGGAAATGCTGTCATTCCCGTCGCCACCCGACATTGTGTCGTTGCCGGTATCACCCGACATCGTATCATCACCGGCATCGCCACTGACACTGTCGCTGCCAACGCCACCTGACACGCTGTCGTTGCCGGTGCCGCCCGCCAGCGTGTCATCCCCGGCACCACCGGTCAGCGTATCGTTGTCCGCCCCACCATCCAGATTGTCGTTGCCCAGACCACCCGCCAGAGTGTCCTTCCCGTCACCCCCCGACAGGGTGTCGTTATCATCACCACCGTCCAGGCTGTCGTCGCCCAGACCGCCGGTAAGTGTATCGGCCCCATCCCCGCCCAACAGCGTGTCGTTCCCGCTGTCGCCATCCAGCGCGTCGTCACCTTTGCCGCCGAACAGGCTGTCATTCCCCGCCCCGCCATTCAGCGCATCGTTGCCCGTCTCGCCATACAGCTGATCGTCGCCGTCCCCGCCCAGCAACGTGTCGTTGTCCGCACCACCGTCCAGACTGTCGTTGCCCGCGCCGCCCGCCAGCAGGTCATTTCCATCGCCGCCCAGCAGCGCATCGCTGCCATCGCCGCCCGCCAGGGTGTCCTCGCCAGCACCGCCCAAAAGGCTGTCGTTGTCCGCCCCGCCGTCCAGACTGTCATTGCCCGTCCCGCCGAAAAGCGAATCGTCCCC
>JANMDH010000539.1:0-2528 GCA_031376195.1 Gemmobacter sp.
GCCGTGTCTTCAACCGGCGTCGTGCGCGCCGCTGATGGAATGGGCATACGGCTCGGCGCAGGGTCGAACCAGATCAGCAACCTTGGCCTCATCGAAGGCGCGGGCCTTGCGCTTCAGGGCGGGGCTGGTACGGATCGTCTGTTCAATCAGGGCCGCATCATCGGGAATGTTCATCTTGGCGCGGGGAACGATCTTTACGATGGTCGCGGCGGCACCGTGACGGGATGGGTCAACGGCGGTGCAGGGGATGATACCTATGTTCTGTCCGCCCCCGGTCTGACGATTGTCGAGGATGCGGCCAATGGCACCGACACCATTCGCACCGGGATCACCCTGACCCTTGGTGCCAATCTGGAAAACCTGACCCTGATGGGCAGCGCGGGTCTGCGGGGAACCGGAAATGACCTGGCAAATACCCTGACGAGTGGCGGCGGCGGCGACCGCCTTGCGGGCCTTGCAGGCAACGATCGGCTGGCGGGTGGTGGTGGTGCAGACCGGCTCAGTGGCGGCGTCGGACGTGACACGATGACAGGCGGCGGCGGGGCCGATGTGTTCCTGTTTGAAACCGCCCCGACCAGTGCACGGCAAACCCCCGACCAGATCAGCGATTTCCGGCGCGGGGTCGATGACATTGACCTTCATACCCTTGCCGGGCCGAAACTGATCTTTCGCGGGACGGCGGGCTTTGTCGAAGGTGCCCCGCAACTGCGCCTCGTGGTGCAGGGCCAGAACACGCTGGTGCAGGTGGACGTCAACGGGGATGGGCGGGCGGACATGGCGCTGTTGTGTCTGGGGGCAACGGGCCTGACGGCGGGGGACTTCCTTTTGTAAAGGGGCCACCCGCCCGCCGCTTCCGCAACCCGGCAATCCGCTTGCCTTTAAAACCCCACCAGAAGGAAATCACCCGCCAGCGAGATCTGGTTTTTGTTCGTGTTCAGGATCGTGATTTCGATGTTCAGCGTCGTGTTTGTGATCACACAATCCGCGCCAACCTGCGTCTCAACAAACGTCCCTACATTCGTGCTGCCCGGCGCTTCGATGCGGATCTTGTCGATCCCGTCCTGCCAGTCCACAATCGTGTCGCTGCCATGGCCCTTTCGGAACACAAACTGATCCTGACCATTGCCGCCTGTCAGGAAATCATTGCCTGCGTCCCCGCGCAGATGGTCAACCCCGTTCCCGCCAAACAGGCTGTCCAGCCCTTTTCCGCCGAACAGAAAGTCTGCGCCAGTAAAGCCGTACAAACTGTCCGCCCCCGTGCCGCCCATCAGGCTGTCGTTTCCGATATCGCCGTCCAACAAGTCGTTGCCTGCGTCACCCAACAACGTATCGTCACCGCCGTTGCCATAGATCGTGTCATTGCCGTTCGCGCCAAAGGCATAGTCATTCGTGATCGCGGCGTTCAGCCCCCCGCTCAGCTCCATCCGGTCATCCCCGTTCAGCATCACGTTGCGCAGAAAGGCGATGTCATCGGCGGTTGAGACGCTGTCCATTGCCGCGTTCAATCCGGTGATCGGCCTGCCACCGTCCATCTGGATATAGCCGTCAAATCCGCCCGGCCTTTTATCGACATACATGCCCAAAGTGCCGCCGGTTACCGTTTGACCCGACCGGGTGATGTCCGTTCCCAGAAACCAATCGTTCTGTCCGCCCGCCCCGGCGTTCAGGATCAACTGATCATCAAATGCTGCTGGGCTGTCGTTGAACCGCGCAATGCTGCGAAAGACATCGTTCTGATAGGTGAAACTGGGGACGCTGATGTCGAAATCCCGGAAATCAATCGCGGTTTTCCAGAATATGTTCGGGGCTGCTGCCATCAGAAATGCTCCTAAAAAAAGAAATCGGCGTCATGAACTCAGTCTAATTAACCAAGTCTAACACCCCGCGTTTTTTCAGACAATCATTTCATTCCGAGATCCCGACAGGGGCAGTCGATCACGGCGCGCCTTCCTTCACCGCCTCCATCGCCACATAGGTTGACGTGCTGGCCACATGCGGCAGGCTTGACAGCTTTTCCGCCAGAACGCGGCGGTAGTTCGCAATATCCGCCGTGCGCACCTTCAGCAGGTAATCGAAACGGCTCGCGATCATGTGGCATTGCTCCACTTCCGGGATCAGCAGCACCGCCTTGTTGAACGCCTGCAACGCCGCCTCGCGCGTGTCCGACAGGCGCACCTCGACGAACGCCACATGCGCCAGACCCATGCGGATCGGGTCCAGCAAAGCGCGGTATCCGGTGATGACTCCCGTTTCCTCCAGCCGCTTCAGGCGCGCTTGCGCCGGCGATTTTGACAGGCCGATGCGGCGGGAAAGTTCGGTCGCACTGACGCGCCCGTCGGTGGAAAGTGCAGGCTGTTTATGTAGTAAAGGGGAGCGTACCATGCCGAATGACCCTGCCCCGCTGGACCGTTTCGATCAGGCGATCCTGCGCATTCTTTCCACAGACGGGCGCGTCAGTGCGACCGAACTTTCCCGCCGCATCGGCCTGTCAAAATCGCAGGCGCAAGCGCGCCTGAAGCGGCTGGAGG
>JANMDH010000548.1:0-1599 GCA_031376195.1 Gemmobacter sp.
GACATCACGGGGGAAACCGATACGGCGCGGCTGGCGGATGTGCTGCTCCCCGCCACTGCCTGGGGCGAAAAGGAAGGCACCGTCACCAATTCCGACCGTACGATCAGCCGCCAGCGGCGCACGCTTGCACCCCCCGGTCAGGCGCGGGATGACTGGCGCATTCTGGCGGGCGTGGCGCAGGCGATGGGCTGGGGCGACGCATTTCGCTGGACCACGGCCGCCGAGATTTTCGCGGAATACGCAGCATTGTCGGGCGTGGCGGGCGCATTGGGAAGCGACTTTGACATTTCCGACCGCGCGGCCATCACAGCCGCCGAATACGCAATGCTCGCCCCTTTTACTTGGCCCCAAAATCCGCGCCAGCGGGGCGGGCGGTTCTTTGGCAGCGGGCGGTTTCACACCCCCGATGGCCGTGCCCGGATGGTGCCGATTACCCCGCGACTGCCGCAGGCCGTGCTGACCCAGACACATCCCTTCCGTCTGAACACCGGGCGGATCCGCGATCAGTGGCACACGATGACCCGCACCGCCCGCGCGCCACGCCTGAACCAGCATCTGGCAGAGCCGTTTCTTGAAATGCATCCCGACGATGCCGCTCGTCTGGGACTGACGCCCAACGATCTTGCGCTGGTCAGCAATGATCTGGGCCGCTGCATCCTGCGCGTCCTGATCACGGATCGTGCGGCACCGGGGCAGGTATTCGCACCAATCCACTGGACGGGCGAAACAGCCCCCTCTGCCCGGATCGACACGCTGATACCGGGGGTCTGCGACCCGATTTCAGGCCAACCCGAAAGCAAGTCGGCGGCGGTCGCGGTGGAAAAGTTTCACGCTGCATGGCACGGCTTTGCGGTGGCGAGCACAAGCCCCCAAGACATCGCCGCCGATTACTGGGTGCGGGCCAAATCCACCCACGGCTGGCGGGTGGAGCTGGCAGGGCAGACGCCGCCGCAGGATTGGATCGCCTATGCCCGCACCCTGTTCGGACTGCCACAAGCGTCGGCAGCCACCGTGATCGACACCAAACGGGGCATTGCGCGAATAGCTTTTCACCAGGATGGCCGCCTGATTGCAGCCCTGTTTGCGGGGCCGGAACCGATTGCCTTGGCCCGTGACCATATCGTCACAAGAATCGGTTGCGATCAGCCGATTCAGGTGCTGGCGGGCCGTCCGGGTGCCGATATGCCTGACCCCGGCCCCACAATCTGCGCCTGCCTCAACGTGGGCCTGAACACCATCCGCACCGCAATTGAAGAAGGCCGCGCCCTAACCGTCGAGGCATTGGGTGAGGCGTTGGGCGCAGGCACATCCTGCGGTTCCTGCCGCCCCGAACTTGCCCTGCTGATCCCGCGCTTTCGCCTTCCGCAAGCGGCGGAATAAACGGGCCTAGTTCGCCGCCCAGACCACCGCCGCCGCATCCGGCGAGAGCGTGTAGAACGCTCCCGCGGCGAGCGTTTCCCAAGCGCCGGTTACGCCACCCGGCCAGATCACCCGAAGCTCGGCCGCCTCCGCCGGGCCCAAACCAACGTGCCACCATCCAGATTGCCCGCTTGCATGGCCGCCGCCTACCGTGATCTCGCGCGTTTGCACTTTGTCGCC
>JANMDH010000516.1:0-2185 GCA_031376195.1 Gemmobacter sp.
CGGGCGTGTCTGCGGTCGGACAAGGCGGCGGCGAACCGGGCGACCTGTTCGTGCATCCAGCAGGTGGCGGATATGACGCTGACCGGCGGGGATCAGCGCAAGGCGGCCAAATTCTTTGACGATCCGGAACGGGCACAGGATGTGTTCCTGTCGAAACGGGCCGGGGATGACGCATTCTGGGACCGTTACAAGAATTTCGGCGCAACGGCCGAGGCATATTGCGCGGGCTGACCTTGGCGTCTGGCCGACTCGCAGGTGCTGCCCGCTGACCCGGCATTTTCTTTCTGGCAAAAATATCCCCGCCGGAGGCTCCGGCCTGTCCGGTCAGCGGAACGCCGGGCCGTGCGCCCACAGCGTCAGCGACCAGCGCACCCCTGCGGTGACGGGCGTGACCCGGTGCAGGACAAAGCTGGGAAACACCGTCGCATGCCCGATGGCGCGGGGCACGGCAACCACAGCGCTGTCGGGGCGCAGTTCCAGCGCGCCGCCTTCATAGGCGTCCGGATCGGTCAACTGCACGACCACCGTCAGCTTGCGCCGGGCGGCGAAAGTGCCTGCCCCGATGTCGGAATGCCAGTCGAAATGGCCCTGCACTTCAGCCCCATAGCGGGCCACCTGCGCGCTTTCGGCGAACTCCGTCAGATCAAAGTCAAATGCCTGACGGTTTGCCTGCGCGACAAGCGCGATCATGCGGTCCATCACCCAGCCCGCATCGGGCAGGTCATCGATCCAGACAAGGCCTGCCCGCCGGATGCGGGTATCGGCCACGCCGCCGACAAGGCCGCCTTCCCGCAGGGGGGCAGCAGCGGCCAGCGACACGAGGCGCTGACAATCATCAGGCGACAGCGCCCCCTGCAGATGGTGAAAGCCGCGCACCGACGCCTAGGGGGCCGTCTGCATGTTTGTGTGATCCATCGCCGGGGCCGCACCGGGCGCACGGTCATTGTCCACCGGAACTTCGACGACCATCTCGCCCTGGCGTTCAAAGGTCAGGGTCAGGCGGATCACGTCGCCTTGTCTAAGGCCGCGTGTCAGGCCCATCAGCATCAGATGATCCCCGGCCCGGTCGAGCGTGTGGCTGCCGTTGGCCGGAATCTCGATCCCGCCTTCGATTCTGGCCATCGACATCACACCATTCGCATCCTGGCTGTTGCTGTGCAGTTCGGCCCGTTCGGCGATATCCGCCGTCACGTTCAGCAGGCGATCCGGCGTTGGCCCCTGATTTTCGATCACAAAGAAGGCCGCCGCCGATTTTGCCGATTCGGTGGCGACGCGGGCATAGGCATCAACGACATTGACCCCGTCCTGCGCCAGGGCCGGGCTGGCCAGCAGGGCCGATACAAGGATCGCGCAAAGCCTGAACATCGGACACTGCCTTTCTGAAAACTGCATGCGCTGATTACCCCGAAGCCCCGCCCCGAAACAAGCGGCATATGCCCGCAGGTACATAACGAAAAGCCCCGCCGAAGGGCGGGGCTGTTCCGAACATCCGGCCAGCCTTGCCGTTTCAGGCGGCGGCTGCCTTTGCAATCTCTTTCTTGATCTTCATCGCCTTCAACGACAGCTCGTCATCCTTGGCCTTGGCAAGAAAGGCATCCAGACCGCCCCGGTGATCGACCGTGCGCAGGGCTGCGGCCGAAATGCGGAGCTTGAAGGACTGGCCCAAAGCGTCCGAAATCAGCGTGACCTCGTTCAGGTTCGGCAGAAACCGCCGACGGGTTTTGTTGTTGGCGTGGCTGACCGTGTTGCCCGACATCGGGCCTTTGCCACTAAGTTCGCAGACGCGCGACATGGTCGTGTTCCTTGTCATCTATTGCAGGGGCGCACCGTTAACACGGCACAACCCGAATTCCATCGGCGGCAATTAGGCGGAATCGGCAGGCGCGTCAAGCGGGAAGGACAGGGGTCGGCAGCACGGGTTGAAACATCTGCGCGCACGTCGCGGCGGGAATGCGCCGAACGGCGGCGGCTTTGGGCTTTTGTGACAGACCTGCCTGCGCTATCATGGGCTTAGCGCAACAACAGGATTGCGGGAAAGAGGTCGAGCATGACACGCATCATATCAGCTATTCGCGGCTTTGGATTGGCCGCAGGGATTGTCACGCTTCTGGCCGCCCCCGCCGCAGCACAGGAAGATCAGGGCAGGTTCGATCTGATCCTGAAGGGGATCAAGGCGGGGTCACTG
>JANMDH010000104.1:0-7749 GCA_031376195.1 Gemmobacter sp.
CTTGCCAATTGCCTCGACTGTCGCGGTCCACCAGTCCACCGGATCTTGTTCACCCCACCCCGGCTGAGGGGTGGCATGTGAGAAACTGACCCGTCCAATGCTGACAGCGCGGCCCTGCATATCCCACACGACCGCTTTGGAAGCGGTGGTAGAGCAGTCGATTGCGAGCACAAGATCGCCCATTACGACGCCTTTTCGGCCATGGCGCAGGCCGCTTCGACACGGTCCAGGACACGGGTGACGCCCGCATCGTCCCACCAGCCCGCAAAGGTCAGAAGGTCGGCCACCGTGAACCGTTCGCGCATGAACTGGCAGTTCCGCACGGCCCAGTGCAGCCGTTCCGCCGAAGGCGCAGGGTCGAGGTCCGTGAAGCGCATGGCAGCCCCCGCGCGGTGCAGATAAAGCGCCACCCGGTGAGACCCGAAGGCAAGCCGGTCCTGTTCGGCCCTGAGCCGGTCCCAATCGGCAAATGCCGCTGTGATCTTGTCGCGGGCGCGATGCCAGCCTTCAAGCTTTTTGCGATACCTGCTCCAGCATTCTGCACCAATCCGCCCTGACGGATCGAGCCGGGCGAAACCCGCCCTTACCTCTGCCTCGTGTCCGTCGATTGCGGGGAAAAGGGTTGTGGTATCAAGCCCCTGTTCCGCGACCCGCTCACAGAACACTTCCCACGCGGCAGCGCGAATGACCGAGCCTACGCCGACTTGCGCACCGTGCAGGCCGGTCGGTTCGTGCAACTCGCCGTTCGCCATGTCGAACATATGGCTGATCAGATGTTCCATCCCCGACAGCGACGCCGTCGTGCCGCCAACGCCTGTTACAATCCCGCGCATGGCGAGCGCGGTGGTCTGTTGGGCGCAAGCCTCAGGCTCTCCCGTTGCGATGCCGCCGGACCACGCTTCGATGCCTTCGCCACAAAGATCGAGCATTTCCAGAAGGACCGGCGCGTATTTCGAGTCCATTCCCATCCGCGCGGCCAGATACCAGTCGCCCGGCGCGGAATACATCGACAGCAGTTCGCCGAAGCCGGAGGCGTTCAGGTATTGCGGCGCTTCGGCGATGACTTTTGTATCGGCGAGGACTGCCTGCGGCCAGCGCGATGGAAGCGTCGTCTTGACGCCGTTCTGCAGGACGACCGCAAAATTGTCGGTGTAGCCATCGACAGAAGCCGCTGTCTGGACGACCACGTGGACAGGGACGCCGTTCCGTTCTGCAGCGATCTTGGCAACATCGGTGATCGTGCCGCCGCCGACCGAGACAATCACATCGGCCCCCACCGATGCGGCTGCAGCCCTGTCCAGAATCGTCTCGTCGGCGTGCAGGATCGGATGGCCGTCATCGAGCGTGACGCGTGTTGCCGTGTACCGCGCCGCCAAAAGCGCCTCGACCTGCGCCTTCAGGTCGGCCCCATCGCGCCTTATCATCACCGGGTCGACAATCATGCGCACCTGTGATCCGCGACCGGCAGAGCGCCCGACAGCCGCAAGATGGCGGTCGATCACATCAGTCAGGCGGTGCAGCACGGCGTCAGCGATATGCACTTCGGACATGTCCAGCGAGGTGAACTGCCCGTTGGGGTCATTGTCGGCCAGAACCTGGCGCACGCGGTCAAGTCGGGAAAGGTCGCTGAGGGACAGATCAATGGACATCACAGGGGCTTTCGTTGGGAGATCGAGACAGTCAGTTCAATGTTTTGATTGGCGGTCCATCATCACCGCGATAATGATGGCAATGCCGATGACCACAGGTTGCAGGTTGGGCGAGACGTTGACGAGCGCCATGCCGTTGCGCAGCACGCCGATGATCAGAAGGCCGATAAAGGTGCCGAGCATGCCCCCGGACCCGCCGGCAAGGCTTGCCCCGCCGATCACCACTACGGCAATGACGCTCAGCAGATCGCTGGCGCCGGCGCTGGGATGTGCAGAGTCGAGCCGCGCGCCCAGCACCAACGCTGCGATCGCCGCAAGCACGCCAGCGATGATATAAACCAGCACTTTGACCGCCCGGGTGTTTATGCCTGATAGCCGCGCCACCTCTTCACTGCCGCCGATGGCGTAAAGTGCCCGCCCGGTGGGACGGAATGTCAGCCAATAGGCAACGGCGAGGTAGATCGCGGCCATGAGCAGGCTTTCCACCGGGATGCCCGCAAAACGTGTCGTGGCAAGCGCCGTGAAGCCGGGTGGAAAGCCCGTGATCGGCCCGCCGTTTGTCACGAACATCGCCAGACCGGATGCGGCCGACATGGTGGCGAGCGTCGCGACAAAGGGCTGGATGCGCCCATATGTGGACAAAAGGCCGTTCAGCAGCCCAACCAAAGCGCCAATGCCAATGCCCACCAGGCTTGACACCACGAATGGCACGCCGAAATCGCGGTAAAGCCATGCGTTTACCATCAGGCTGAGTGCCACGACTGCGCCGACCGAAAGGTCGATGCCGCCGATGATAATGACAAGTGCTGCCCCCACCGCCATGATCCCGATAACCGACACCTGACTGAATATGTTCACCAAGTTGCGCGCGGTCAGGAAATAGGGCGACAGGACGGAAAACACGATGCAGACGAGGATCAACCCAAGAAGCGGCCCGGGAATGTGGCGCAAGATCAACCGGGCAAGATCCACTATGGATGCGGACTGCGCGGCCTGCCCGTTTTTGCGGCCGGGATGCTCTGGTGTGGCCTGCCCGCCTGTGGGGCTGTCTGATTTCATCGCCATCTGATCCTCCACCGTCTTTGTGTGCTGCATCGCCCGTCACCCACCGCTGACGGCAAGCGACATGACCCGCTCCGGGCTTGCCTCTTCGCGCGACAGAATTCCGCGTTGCCGACCCTCGGACATCACAAGAATGCGGTGCGACAGTCCAAGCACCTCTTCCAGTTCGGACGACACCACAATCACGCCAATTCCCGACGCGGCAAGGCCGCGCAAGATTTCGTAGATCGCCATCTTTGCCCCGACATCGACACCCCGCGTCGGTTCGTCGACGATCAGGACCTTGGGCTGCTTCACAAGCCATTTGGCCAACAATACCTTTTGCTGGTTGCCGCCAGACATTGATCCGACAGGCAGTTCCATCCGCCCGCGGATGTCGAAGCGGGCCTTCTGCGTGGTGCCGACATCATCGAGCAGGGACCGGGTGATCTGGCCATACTGCGCCAGTTCCCTTTCCCACGGCAGCGTCATGTTGGCCGCCGAGGATCTGTCGAGGTTGAGGCCAAGGCCCTTGCGGTCTTCGGGCACCATGAAAATACCGGCGTTCATGGCGGCACGCGGTCCGGTAATCCGCACGGGCTTGCCGTCCACCTCCACCTCGCCCGTCTCCAGCCGGTCGGCCCCCGCAAGGGCGCGCACCACGTCGGTGCGTCCTGCCCCTACGAGTCCGGCAAAGCCGAGAATCTCGCCCTCGCGCAACTCAAAGCTGATGTCCTGAAAGGCTTTTTTGCGGCCGACGTTGCGGACCCTTAACGCCACCTTGTGGCCTGAGGGGCTGGGGGCGTGATGTTCAAAGGTGAACGCGCGACCGACCATTGCGTTGATCATGTCAGCCTTGGCGACGGGCCGCTTGGGCCAGCTTGCAACCAGATTGCCGTCGCGCAGACAGATGACTTGATCAGCAATGGCCTGAACCTCGTCCAGCCGGTGCGAGACATAGATGACGCCGGTTCCGCCAGCTTTGAGGATGCGCACCTGGTCAAGGATTTGTTCGGCCTCAGCCTCACCCAGCGTGGCGGTGGGTTCGTCGAAGATCACATAGCGGGGTTTGCGCAGGATCGCCTTGGCGATTTCGATGCCCTGCTGCACCGCCATGGTTAACCCGCCAACGCTGCGCCGGGGATCGACGCGCACCCCGAGGGCGGACAGCACGGCGTGGGATTCCTGTTCCATACGTGCCCGGTCGATCCTGCCATTTTTTAGCGGCAGGCGACCCAAGAAGATATTCTCGGCCACCGACAGGCCGGGAAGCAGGCGAATTTCCTGGTGGATAAGAGCAACGCCACGGGCGATGGCATCCGAGGGTGACTGAGGCGCATAGTCTTCGCCGTCGATCCACATCTGGCCACTGCTGGGGCGTACGACGCCGGCAATGATCGCGTTAAAAGTCGACTTTCCAGCGCCATTTTCGCCGATCAAACCGACAACAGTGCCCGGCGGCAAAGTCAGGTCCACAGACTTCAGCACTGTAACGCTGCCGTAATTCTTGACCAGTTCCCGGCAGACGAGGCCGGTCATGGCAGGTGCATCAGGGTGCATCGCAAAGTCCTTTCCCCGGGAAGCAGAGTTGCAGGATCTGGTGCGCAAGGTTGAAGCATGAGCCCGGTCCCGAAAGACCGGGCACCTTGTCTGGTTACATTTGGTCGGCGGACGGGCCGTAGAAGTCTGACGGTTTGTACTGGTCCACGTTTTCTTTGGTGATCAGGACTGCATCCTGATACTGCAATTCGGGAATGGAGGCGCCTTCGCCATTCATCACCTTGATTGCATCGGCGACGGCCATCTTGCCCATCTGGTAGGGGATCTGCGCCATGGTGGCCTGGACAAGACCTTCTTTGATCGCCTTCAGCATCGTCGGGAAACCGTCGATGCCGACCGAGATCAGGTCGTCGCGGCCCGCCTGACGCGCGGCCTTGGCAGCCCCCAAGGCCATCGCATCACTTTCGGCGAACACGGCCTTAAGGTCGGGGTTGGCGGTCAGAATGTTCTGGGTGGCGATGAAAGCCTCGTTTTCGTCCCAGTTCGCGGTTTGGGTTGCCACAACTTCGATCTTGGGATTGGCAGCCAGCGCCTCTTCGCAGCCTTGGGTGCGCTGCACTTCGGCGGTGGAGCCGGGGACGCCTTTCAGGATGGCGATCTTGCCCTCGCCGCCCATCTGGCCAAACATCCAGGTGCACAGGTCGCGCGCGGCCTTGACGCTGTCGGTGGCGATGAAGGTCACGATCTTTCCAGCACCGCTTTCGGGGCGCTGGTCCACCGCAATGACGGGCACGCCTGCGGCGTTTGCCGCCTTGACGCCCGCCGCAGCGGCAGTCGAATCCTGCGATATGAACAAAAGCGCACCCGGCTGTTGCACCAGAAGGTTTTCGACCTGGTTGACTTGTTCGTTCGCGTTGTTGTTCGCGGAGACGAGGTTGAGCGTCAGCCCGGCTTCTTCGGCCGCCGCCTTCATGCCGTCCCCCGCGGCGATGTAGAACAGCGATTTCTGGTCGGCCAGCGCTGCGCCGATCAGCTTGTTATCCTGCGCTATCGCTGCGCCGGTCAGGACGGAAAGTGCGCAAGTCGCAGCCGCAAGGCTTCGAAAGCGCCCGCTCAGGATGGTGATCATGGTCAATTCCCTCATTGTAAAATTGAAAATATGTCCGTTCGTGTTGCGGCACCGATCATGTCGGGGACGCATGGGTTTCCAGCTGGGCCTTGAGCGAAGCCAGAAACCGCGCGGCCTGCGCGCCGTCTGCAGCGCGATGGTCGCATGTCAGCGAAAAGCTGGACATAGGGCGCCATTGCGGGTCGCCGTTGTTCCAGACCTGTCGCATTTCGGTGCTGCCGACAGCCAGTATGGCAGCCTGCGGGGGATTGATGATGGCTGTGAACTGGCGCACCCCCAACATGCCAAGGTTCGACACGGTGAATGTGCCGCCCATGACATCGGCAATCGCAATTTTTCCAGCGCGCACCTTGGCTACAATCTCGGCGCGCCGGGCAGCGATTTCTGGCAGAGATAAGGCCTGTGCGCCGTGAATCACCGGCACCGTCAATCCACGCTCCGACGCGACGGCAAGGCCGATGTTGACCGTGGCGAACTGAACAACGGTCTCGTCGCGGTAATGGGCGTTGATTGCCGGATGCTGTGCCAGCGTGGTGGCGCAATCGGCAAGGATCACGTCAGTCAGTGTCACACCCTCGGCCCGGCGCTTCTGCGCCGCGGTCATGTCGATGTCGGCCACGATAGCGAACATTGGTGCTGTCCATGCCGTCGTCATTGCCCGCACCATCAGCTTTTCGGTCTTGGACAGCGGCCTTGTGGTGCCTGTTGTTTCAGCGTCGGTCATGGCTGCATCCTTCACGTGGCATTGTTCGGAGCGGCTTTTCCATCACAGCCGTAAGAGCGGATCTTATCGACCGTGGCATCGACCATGCGGGCGCGCCCCTCGGTCATCGCCTCTTCAAGCTGACGGTCGCCCTGCGCCCAGACATGCTCAAACCCTTTGCGGAACGCGTGGCGCAAATCGGTGTCCGCGTTGAACTTGTGGACGCCTGCCGCCTTTGCCTCGGCGACCTCACGGTCGGTCAGACCGGATGCGCCGTGCAGCACGAGGGGAATGTTGGTTGCGGCCTTGATCTCGCGGATACGCTCAATGCTGATTGGTTCGGGCTGCACACCGGGGATCACGCCATGCACGATTCCGACCGAGATCGCCAGATAGTCGATGCCGGTTTCGGCCACGAACCGCCGCGCTTCTTCCACATCGGTGTAGTAGTCGGGCCAGTGTACGCTTTCGCCCACATCGGGGATCTTGCCCAGTTCCGCCTCGACAGGAATGCCGAAGGCATGGGCGATTTCAACGATCTTGCGGGTCGTGGCGATGTTTTCTTCAAACGGCAGGTGTGCCCCGTCATACATGACCGAGGTGAAACCCAGACGGATCGCCTCGATCACTTCGTCCCATGATCCGTGGTCCAGATGGATGACGTATTGCGCTTTGGATTTTTCCGCGATGCGGCGGGTCAGTTCATAGGCGCGGCGCACCCCCATATGCGGGATAATCGCGCGGCCAACCTGCAGAAAGATGGGCGCATTGGCGCGTTCCGCCGCCCAGACCAGTGCCTCGGCGGTTTCGTCGTTGTGCATGTTGAATGCGCCCACCGCATACCCGCCGCTGCGGGCGTGGTCGATGATCTGGCGAGGGTCGGATTGGGTGTTGATCACGGTCATTGTTCGTATCCTTCTGGCTTTCAGGCCGTCGTTTGCTGGCCCGGAGAGGTGGATCTGGTACCCACCACGGGGGCACGGCCCGGCACGTCGAAGCGGGCGATATAGCGGTGATAAGCGTCGATCTCGTCGGCGGTTCTGGTCGCATCCCAGCCTTCGGACTGTGCGAGGATGCTTGCGGCCCGGTCCACCACGGCGCGCCCGCAGGTGCTGTTCAGCCCGACCATAATCCGGCGGATCAGTGCATCAGTCAGCGTGCGACAGAACTCGTGGCGAAAGGTAAACACCAATTCGGCCCCGCAGGCGCCTGTATCCGGATCGAAGGGTTCCAGCAGGTCAGGGTGCGCGCGCCCGAAGGCCAGAACATCCGCTGCGCGCGCGCCAAAGATGGCCACCAGCCGGTCAACGGTTGCCGGAGCGGCCCCCGGCGTGGCCGTGGTCAGATCGGCGCGGAACGTGTCGATATCAGCGACGCGTGCCCCGGGAAACAAGGTGCGCGCGGTGGTGCAGGGGCGGGTTTTCAGGCCCAGCCTTTTCACGACGTCATTGACGGTTTCTTCGGCCAGACTGCGATAGGTGGTCAGCTTTCCGCCGATGATCGACAGCAGGTTGCTGCGTTCCGGCCCGTGATCGTGGATCACGTGGCTGCGGGGCACCTTCCATTCGGATTTTTCCGGGATGTACGGCAGGGGGCGCACACCGCTGTACGTGTAAAGGATGTCGCCTTTGGTCAGATTTGCTTGGGGAATCAAAATATTGACCTCAGAAAGCAGATATTCGACTTCAAACGTGTCGGCCATGGCAAGGTCGGGGTCTTCGTCGAAT
>JANMDH010000118.1:0-2706 GCA_031376195.1 Gemmobacter sp.
CCCGCGGGTGATCGTGGAAGGCCGGGGGATGCGGGTGTGGGACGCGCGGGGAAAAGAGCATCTGGACGCGGTGTCGGGCGGGGTCTGGACGGTGAACGTGGGCTATGGGCGGGAGTCGATTGCGAACGCGGTGCGGGATCAGCTGATCAAGCTGAACTATTTCGCGGGGGCGGCGGGCAGCATTCCGGGGTCGATGTTTGCAAAACGCCTGATCGAAAAGATGCCGGGGATGGCACGGGTCTATTATTCGAACTCAGGCTCGGAGGCGAACGAGAAGGTGTTCAAGATGGTGCGGCAAATCTCGCACCGGCACCACGGGGGGCGGAAATCGAAGATCCTGTTCCGGGAGCGGGATTACCACGGGACGACGATCACGGCCCTGTCGGCGGGGGGGCAGCCGCAGCGGAACGCGCAATACGGGCCGATGACGCCGGGGTTCGTGGAGGTGCCGCATTGTCTGGAATACCGGGCACAGTGGCCGGGGGCAGACTATGGGGTGCGGGCGGCGAACGCGATTGAAGAGGTGATCCTGCGGGAGGGGCCGGATACGGTGGGGGCGATCTGTCTGGAACCGGTGACGGCGGGGGGCGGGGTGATCACGCCGCCTGCGGGATACTGGGATCGGGTGCAGGAGATTTGCGCGAAGTACAACATCCTGATTCATATCGACGAGGTGGTCTGCGGCGTGGGGCGGACGGGGACGTGGTTCGGGTATCAGCATTACGGGATCAAACCGGACTTCGTGACGATGGCGAAGGGGGTGGCGTCGGGCTATGCGGCGATTTCCTGCACGGTGACGACGGAGGCGATCTTTGAGATGTTCAAGGATGATGCGAGCGATCCGATGAGCTATTTCCGCGACATCTCCACTTTCGGCGGCTGCACGGCGGGGCCTGCGGCGGCGCTGGAGAACATGCGGATCATCGAAGACGAGGGGCTGCTGGCGAACACCCTTGCGATGGGGGAGCGGTTGATGGGGAACCTGCACGCGCTGGCCGAGCGGCACAAGGTGATCGGGGATGTGCGGGGCAAGGGGCTGTTCTGCGGGGCGGAACTGGTGGCGGACCGGGTGACGAAGGAAGCGGCGGACGAGAAAAAGGTGATGGCCGTGGTGGCGGATTGCATGGCGCAGGGGATCATCATCGGGGCGACGAACCGCAGCCTGCCGGGGTTGAACAATACGCTGTGCCTGTCGCCCGCGCTGATTGCGACGGGGGATGACATTGATCAGATCACGGACGGGATTGATCAGGCGCTGACGCGGGTGTTCGGCTGAGTGGTGGTTGAATAGGGCGCGCAAGAGCGCGCAAGCCTTTGTCTTACCGACCGGGCAAAGCCCGGATCGGTTCGGGATTTTGGATATTTGCGCCATTGAGAATGGCAGACTTGACGGCAGCGGCGGGTGGGCGTCTGGTTAAGTCCAGACAATGTTCATCATAGGTCCAGCCCAAGGGTCCAGAATGTCGATCCCGAACGAAAGCTTTTTCCTGCCACCGGGGGCGGCGGGGACGTTGCAGCAGCAGATCCGCCAGATGGTGGTGCAGGGCATCCTTGCAGGTCGGTTCCGGGCGGGGGAACGGATGCCGTCGTCGCGCGGGTTGGCGGTGCATCTGGGGCTGAGCCGGATCACAGTGACGCTGGCCTACAGCGACCTTGTGTCGTCGGATTATCTGACGGCGCGGGGGCGGTCGGGGTATTTCGTATCGGACACGGCCCCGCGCCAGGCGGAATTTGCACAGGACGCGGCGGTTTCGGGTGACACGGTGGATTTTGACGCGATCACGGGGCGGCGGTTTTCCGGGCTGACGCGGATCGGCAAGCCTAAGGATTGGCAAAGCTATCCCTATCCGTTCATTTACGGGCAGCCGGATGCGAGCCTGTTTGATCATCAGAACTGGCGGTTGTGCGCGCTGCGGGCGCTGGGGAAGCGGGATTTCGAGACGCTGACGCTTGACGCGTATGAGCGGGATGATCCGCTGCTGGTGGAATGCATCCTGCGGTCGATCCTGCCGCGCCGGGGGATTGCGGCGCGGGCGGACCAGGTGCTGCTGACGATGGGGGCGCAGAATGCGCTGTGGCTGGCGGCGCAGGTTCTGCTGGGGCCGGGGCGGCGGGCGGTGGTGGAAAATCCAGGGTATCCGGGGTTGCGGGGGATTCTGGAGCAGACGGGGGCGGCGATCCGGGCGGTGAACGTGGATGATGCGGGGCTGCCGCCGGAAGCGCTGCCCGATTGCGATGTGGTGTTCACGACGGCGAGCCATCATTGCCCGACGAATGCGACGATGCCCCTTGCTCGGCGTCAGGCGCTGCTGGCGCAGGCGGCGGCGCGGGGGTTTCTGGTGGTGGAGGATGACTATGAATTCGAGATGTCGTTTCTGAAGCCTGCGGCACCGTCATTGAAGTCGTTGGACCGGGAGGGGCGGGTGATCTATGCGGGATCGTTTTCCAAATCGCTGTTTCCGGGGATCAGGCTTGGCTATCTGGTGGGGCCTTCGGCGTTCATCCGCGAGGCGCGGGCGTTGCGGGGGGCGGTGCTGCGGCATCCGCCGGGGCATATCCAGCGGACGGTCGCGTATTTCCTGTCGCTGGGGCATTACGATGCGCTGATCAACCGGATGAAGGCGGCTTATCGCCGCCGCCGCATGGTGATGGACGAGGCGATCCGGGCGCAGGGGTTGAGCGTGGCAGGGCAGGGCGGGTTCGGCG
>JANMDH010000129.1:0-1676 GCA_031376195.1 Gemmobacter sp.
CGGTCACTTCGTGCACGGTCATCCAGTTCACCAGACGGGCAACCTGATCATTGGCAATCAGCCACAGGGCGAGACCCGACAACAGTTCCACTCCGGCCAGAATGCCTTTGATCAGCAGCGTCGCCTCGAACAACGCATGCAGGCGGTCGCGGAACCAGTGAAACGATGTGGTGACCATCAAAGGTTCAATCAGCGCCGCGATAGGGCTGCACATATTGAAGTGCCATGTCCCACGGGAAGAAGATCCAGGTGTCCTGGCTCACTTCGGTGATATAGCTGTCGACCATCGGTTTGCCCGAAGGTTTTGCGTAGACGGTGGCGAAATGGGCTGCCGGATAAAGTTTGCGGACAACTTCGAGGGTTTTGCCACTGTCCACCAGATCATCGACAATCAGAATTCCGGTGCCGTCGCCCATCAGGTCGGCCTGCGGGGATTTGATGACCGAAGGTTCCACCTGCGCCTGATGGTTATAGCTTTTGATGCTGATCGTATCGACGACGCGAATGTCGAGTTCGCGGCTGACGATCATGGCTGGCACGAGGCCACCCCGGGTGATGCCCACGACAGCCCGCCACGCGCCGCCATCGGGGCCTTTGCCGTCCAGCCGCCATGCAAGCGCGCGGGCATCGCGGTGAATTTGATCCCAGCTGACGTGAAAGCCTTTTTCATGGGGCAGGCGGTCGTTCATGGCAGGCGTCCTTTCAGGTGGCGGCGATTTTCAGGCCGAGCAGGGCGAGCATTCCACCGAAACAACGGTCGATGATGGTTTTCAGGCTGATATAGGCGTCGCGTGTGCGATCAAGCGAAAAGATGCGCGCGACAACGGTGTTCCAGACGGTTTCATTCATGAAGACCACGGCCAACAGGGCGGCATAGACCCAAGGCGCGGTATTTGGCGGCACGGTGCCCAGAAAGATCGCGCTGAACATCACGGCGGGTTTGGGGTTGGCCAGTTGCGTAAACAGCCCCAGCCGAAAGGCCGAAAAAGCAGAGCGTGGCACGGGCCGTGTATCGCGTGTGTCAAAGGGTTCGGCGGCCCCGCGCCACAATTTGACGCCCATCCAGATCAGGTAAGCGCCGCCAAACAGTTTCAGCGCCCACAACAGGGCGGGCGCCGCCTCGAATATCAGGTTCAACCCGAACATTGCGGCAGAGGCCCAGACAACAGCCCCCGCGCCGATACCTGCCGCAAGCATCGCCCCGGTGCGAAAGCCTTCGGTCAATCCGGTGCGCGCCGACATCAGCACGGCGGGGCCGGGCGAGACTGCCGCGAACAGGGACAGCAGGGCAAAGGCGACAAACGCGGCGGCGGTCATTCCTTTTTCCCCGTCACGGCATCAATGTCGGGCGCATCGACGGCCTTCATGCCGACCACATGATAGCCCGCATCGACGTGGAGGTTTTCCCCCGTGGTGCCGGAGCCGAGGTCGGACAACAGGAACAGGGCGGCCTTGCCCACCTCTTCCTGGGTCACGTTGCGGCGCAGGGGGGAATTCAGTTCGTTCCACTTCATGATATAGCGGAAATCGCCGATGCCGGAGGCCGCGAGGGTCTTGATCGGGCCTGCGGAAATGGCGTTCACGCGGATGCCGTCCTTGCCCAGATCTTCGGCCAGATATTTTACCGATGCTTCCAGCCCGGCCTTGGCGACGCCCATCACGTTGTAATGCGGCAT
>JANMDH010000135.1:0-6235 GCA_031376195.1 Gemmobacter sp.
CCCGCAGGCTCAGCCTCGTCCGCCTCGTCATTTTCGATGACGTTGATGCCCATTTCGGACAGCATCGACATCACATCCTCGATCTGTTCCGAGGATACCTGTTCGGGGGGCAGAACCGCGTTCAGCTGATCATAGGTGATATAGCCGCGTTCGCGCGCGTCTGCGATCATCCGCTTGACAGCGGCCTGGCTCATATCAAGCGAGGCTTCGGCATCCTGTTCTTCCGGCTTGCTGTCGTCGGTTTCTTTCAGTGCCATGGGCGCTCCTTGCGGGTGGTGTCTGGGCGGGTGGTGTCTGGGCGGGTGGTGTTCGAGGCGGTTGCGAATCGGTCTGTCCAAGTCGAATCAATAACCCGAATCAGGACGGGGGAAAGGGGTCAGCCCCGATTCTTGACCCAAACCTGTTGATCAATCATGTCTTGCAGGCCCCGCGACAGGGCTGCGCGGTCTTCGCCCGCTTCGGATGCGTCACCGATGTTGGACCTGTCGGCGCGGTTACGCGCCTGTGCGGCCTGCCCCAGACGCCACGTCAGGCCTTCGTCGGGCAATCCTGAAACATCCAGCATGGCATCCTCGATCTCTTGCGCGGCGCTGCGGCGGGCGTCCAGTTTGGCCAAGCCCTCGGCGACGCACAGGGTTGCGAGGTCGATGTCATCGGCATTCCGAACCGGCGGGGCAGTCTGAACATGGCGTTGCTGAAAAAGGCTTTCAAGCACCGCGCGCTGATCTGTTGCAATAATTTCGCCCAAGTGGACGGGATCGTCGGCATGGCGGAGCAGGCAGGCACAGAGGCTAGCATGATCGGGATGCAGAAAATCAAGCATTTCGAGCGCGGATTCAAATTGCCGGATCAGGGTGGGGTGGGTGATCAACGTGGCGATCAAGACCGCCTCCAGCACATGTTCGCCGCCCGCCTCGCCGGCCAGATGCGAGGCTTTTGAGGCGGCAACGGGGGGCAACAGGATGGCGGGCGCGCCGCGCCCCTTTTGGATCGCGCGAGGCTGGGCAGGGCGGCGGGCGGCGGTGCCGAACAAATCCCAACGCAGGCGTTTGATATCCTCGCCGTAGTGGCTGCGGATTGACGGATCCTTGATCCGCATCAGGGCGGCGCGGAGGGTTTTGTCCAGGGCGGCCTTGCGTTCGGGGCTGTCAAAGACATGGCCCTCGGTTTCACGCCGCCAAAGCAGGTTGACCATGGGCTGCGCGCCGTCGATGACCTTTTGCATCGCGCCCGCGCCCTGGGCCTTGATCAGATCATCGGGATCCAGCCCCGTGGGAAGGATGGCAAAGCGCAGGCCCTGCCCCGCCTCCAGCAACGGTAGGGCAAGGTCGATGACGCGCAGGGCGGCCTTGATGCCTGCCGCGTCGCCATCCAGCGCAATGATGGGTTCAGCGTGGATGCGCCACATCAGGCGCAACTGATCTTCGGTCACGGCGGTGCCAAGGGGGGCCACGGCAGACCGGAACCCGGCTTCGGACAGGGCGATCACGTCCATATAGCCTTCGGCGACAATCAGGGGCGTGCCCTTGCCCGCCGCTTCGCGGGCGGGGCCTTGGTTGAACAGGCTGCGGCCTTTGTCAAACAGCTCCGTCTCCGGCCCGTTCAGGTATTTGGCACGCGCATTGGGGTCGAGCGAGCGGCCCCCGAAACTGATGCAGCGGCCACGACCATCGCGGATGGGAAAGATGATGCGCCCGCGAAAGCGATCATAGACCGACGCGTCATCCGCCTTGGCGCAGACGCCTGAATCCACGATCAGATCAGGGGCAAAACCCTTTTGCGTCAGCGCCTGAAACAGCGCCTGCCGCTGATCGGGTGCCCAGCCGATACCCCAGCGATCCTGCGCATCAGGGGGCAGGCGGCGGCGGTCGAGATAGGCACGGGCATCGGCGGCAGCCCCGGTTTTCAGTTGCAGGCGGAACCATTTCGCGGCATCTTCCGTCACCTCGATCAACTGACTGCGGCGGTCGGCGATCCTGGCGGCCTGCGGATCACGGGCGGGCATCTGCATCCCTGCCTCACGTGCCAGCACCTCCACCGCTTCCATGAAGCCCAGGTTTTCGGTTTCCTTCACAAAGGTGACGGCATCGCCTTTGGCGTGGCAGCCGAAACAGTAATAAAACCCTTTGCGATCATCGACATGAAAGGAGGCGGATTTTTCCTGATGAAACGGGCACGGGGCCCACATATCGCCTTTGCCCTGATTGGATTTGCGCATGTCCCAGATGACTTTCCGCCCGACAACGGTGGAAAGCGATACGCGGGTGCGCAGGTCGTCAAGGAAACCGGGCGGCAGACTCATGCGTGACAAGGTAGGGCCTTTAGCCCGCGATTCCCATAGCTATCCCCGCGTGGCGCGCAGTCAGGATGGCCGCTGCGCCCGGGCGGCCAGCATCTGCATCGTGTCGGCCACTTCGTGCCAGGCCGTCTGCGCCATGGACCGGAACACAAGTATGTCAATCTGCCCCGTGCCCGCACAGACCAGAACCGCCTGCATGTGGTTCAAAGGCGCACGCGCCGCCCAGCCCTGCGCAAGACGGCGCAAATCCATCGGCACCAGACGCATCAGAACATCCGCCACCCCTGCCCCTTCCAGCCGCAGGCGCGCCCAGCCGTCGGATTGATCAGTTATCGCCGCTCCAGCCAGCGTGACAGGCGCAGGCCCCATCAGAAACGCCTGATCCCGCCCTGTCCAGACGATCAGATGATGGCCCTTGGCGACGCAGGTGTTTGGGGCGGGCATGGCCAGGCCCAGGGTTTTCAGCGCCTTGGCCAACACCTTTTCCTGACCTTTGATCGGGGCCAGCGACTGCATCGCCTCAATCGGCGCTTCGGACAATGTAACCGACCCATATGTCACCGGGCCCTGCCCCGACAGGGGGGATTTGGCGATCAGATTAGCCACGAAGTCTGACCCCCTCTTTATCAAAAAACACCGGATCACAGACCTGACAGGCCACGTCGATACCCCGCAGATGATCCACCAGCCGGATCGTCTCGCCCATCCGCGCCCGCCCGTTTTGCAGGAAGGCCAGGCCCAGCCAGCTGCCCAAAGTCGGGGAATACCCCACCGATGTCACATATCCCTGATCATTCAACCGCACAGCATCGTTCCCGGCCGTGAACAGATGCGCACCCGACGTGATTGCCGTATCCGTCACGGGCCGCAGGCCAACCAGCTGTTCCCGTTCAGGCCCGACCAGACCCGGGCGCGTTGCCGCCGCCTTGCCGATGCAATCCTTTTTCGCACCGATCATCTTTTCCATGCCGATGTCGAACGCCGTGACCCGCCCGTGAATTTCCGCATGCGTGATAAAGCCTTTCTCGATCCGCAGGACGTTCAGCGCCTCCATCCCGTAAGGCCCGCCACCCACCAGTTCGGCCCGCGCCAGCAAATCCCGGAACAGCGCCTCGCCAAAGCGCGCGGGCACGGCAATTTCATACCCTTCCTCGCCCGAAAAACTGATCCGGAACAGCCGCGCCTCAACGCCTTGTACGCTGACAGGACCGCAGCCCATGAACGGGAACAGCCCCGGATCGATCGGGTGATCCAGCAGCGAATTCAGCACCGACCGCGCCTTTGGCCCCGCAACCGCGAACTGCGCCCAGTTTTCCGTGACGCTGATGCAATGCACGTCCCAATCCGCGCAAAACGCCTGCCGCACGAAATCCAGATGGCGCATCACCTGCCCCGCCCCCGCCGTGGTCGTGGTCATCAGGTACTGCTGATCGCCCAGCCGCGCCGTCGTGCCGTCATCCATCACATGCCCGTCTTCGCGCAGCATCAGGCCATAACGGACGCGTCCCACGGGCAAGGTGCTGAAGGTGTTGGTATAGACGAAATCCAGAAACCGCGCGGCATCCGCGCCCTGAATGTCGATCTTGCCAAGGGTGGACACGTCCGCCACCCCCACCGCATGGCGCACCATCGCCACCTCACGGTCACAAGCCTGCCGCCACGAAGTTTCGCCCGGTTTCGGAAAATAACTCGGGCGATACCACAGGCCCGCCTCGATCATCGGGGCGTGCCGGTCCAGCGTCGCCTGATGCGAGGTCAGGTATCGTTGCGGCGCAAACCCCGCCCCCTGCCCGCCGGCCCCCATTGCGGCGATGGACACCGGGGTGAACGGCGGGCGGAACACGGTGGTGCCGGTTTCCGGTATCGCGCGGCCCGTCACGTCCGCCAGAATTGCCAATGCCGCGACGTTGGAGTTCTTGCCCTGATCCGGGGCCATGCCTTGCGTCGTATACCGCTTCATATGTTCGACCGACCGAAAGCCTTCCTGCGCGGACAGCTTTACATCCTTCACCGTCACGTCATTTGCGAAATCCAGCCATTCCCGATCCCAGCGCCCGCCCTTGCCCAGCACATGCCACAAAGGCGTGATGCGGTAGGGGTCATCCTCTGCCGGGGGCAAGGCCACCGCCTTCTCTGGTTTCCCCAACGCAGTCAGCGCCTTGCGCGCCGCATGCTGCCCCGATGTCAGGCAGGCCGCCGTTGAAAATTCCCCATTCGCCGCCCCTGCCGCCATCAGGTTCGGCACCGAACCGGGGGTGGGCACAAAGCCTGCAATCGCATCGTTCCACGCAGGACGGCCGTTCATATGACAGGTCAGATGCAGCGTCGGATTCCAGCCGCCTGATACGGCCAGACAATCCGTCTCAACCCTGGTCTCGCCGCCCTTGTGGGCCACGGTGATCTCCCGAAGGCCAAGTCGCCCCCGCGTGCCCGTCACGGTCGCCCCAACATAAACCGGGCACTCCTCCACGCTCGACGCATCCTCGCGGCTGTCGATGATCGCGGCGACGGAAACCCCCGCCGCCATCAGATCGCGCGCGGTGCGGCGGGCATCGTCGTTGTTGGCAAAGACAGTGACCCGCCGCCCCGGTGCCACGCCATACCGGTTGAGGTATGTACGAACGGCACTGGCCAGCATGATCCCCGGACGGTCATTCGACGGAAACGCGATGGAGCGTTCCAGCGCCCCCGCCGCCAGCACCGTCTGGCCTGCCACGATCCGCCAGAAACATTCGCGCGGCAGATGCGGACGCGCGGCAAGATGCAGGCCCACCCGTTCAAGCGCGCCGTAGGTGCCATCGTCATAGGCCCCGGTCACGGTCGTGCGCGGCATCAGGCGCACGTTCGGCATCGCGGCCAGTTCGGCCACCGTCTGCGCCGCCCAGTCCGCCCCTGGCATCCCCCCGACCATGCCCGTTTCCGACAGCAAGCGCCCGCCCATCTGTGCCGATTCCTCGGCCAGGATCACATCCGCCCCCGCCCGCGCCGCCGTCAGCGCGGCCATCAACCCGGTCGGCCCTGACCCGATCACCAGCAGATCACAGAACGCATAGGCCTTTTCGTACGGGGCCAGATCCGCCGCGCCCGACAGCCCGCCCAGACCCGCCGCCCGGCGGATCAGCGGTTCATACAGCTTTTCCCAGAACGCGCGCGGCCACATGAAGGTTTTGTAGTAAAAGCCAGCACTTAAGAATGGGGCGGCGTAATCGTTGATTGCCATCAGATCGAACCGCACGGACGGCCAGCGGTTCTGGCTTTGCGCATGCAGCCCTGCATAAATTTCCTGCACCGTCGCTCGCACGTTCGGGGTCTGCTGGCCGTCTTCCAGCACCTCGACCATCGCGTTCGGCTCTTCCGACCCCGCTGTCAGAATGCCACGCGGGCGGTGGTATTTGAAACTGCGCCCGACCACGCGCACATTGTTCGCCATCAGGGCCGAGGCGAGCGTGTCACCCTGCAGGCCGATATAATCGTGCCCGTCAAAGCGGAAACCCACCGGGGCGGAATGGTCCACCAGACCTTTGCCTGCAATCCTCATGCGCGCACCTTCCGGTCCGTCACAAGTTCGGTCTGCAGGATTTCATGGGTCACCGTGTTGCGCGTGACCAGCACCCACGCGGCGCATCCCGTTTCGTGATACCAAAGGTCGCGCGTGATGCCCGCCGGGTTATCACGCAGGTGCAGATGGTTGTCCCATTCCGCCAGCGGCGCATCGGCGGCGGGGCGATTGAGGTAATCGTCAGTTCCCATGAAATAGAATTCGCGCCGGTCGCGGGGGCCACAAAGGGGGCAGGTGATGCGCATCTTTTCCCCTCAGTGCAGATTATGCTGCGACCCGGTGCCTTCTTCGTCCAGAAGATGCCCCGTCGCAAATCGGTTCAGTTTGAATTTTGCCGCCACCTCATGGCTCTCGCCCGTCGCCATCAGATGCGCCAT
>JANMDH010000194.1:0-3633 GCA_031376195.1 Gemmobacter sp.
GACGGTTACATCACCGAACGCGTGCCGCCGCGACCGCCTCTTCCAAAATGCCCATCGCTTCCGCGAAATGCGCATCGGGGATGGTGATCGGGGCGAGGAACCGGATCACGTTGCCGTAAACCCCGCAGGTCAGCAGGATCAATCCGCGCTTCAGCGCCTCCATCCGGACCCGTCCGGTGAATCCCGCGTCGGGTTCGTGCGTGCCCGGATTGGCGAATTCGACCGCTACCATAAAGCCGGGGCCGCGAATATCGCTGATCTCGGGCGTGATGGAACGGATGCTTTCCAGCTTTTGTTTCAGCCGGGATCCAAGCTCATTCGCGCGGGCACAAAGTTGTTCTTCTTCAATGACATCCAGCACGGCATGGGCGGCCGCGATGCCCAGCGGATTGCCCCCGTAAGTGCCGCCCAGACCGCCCGGAAGGGCCGCATCCATCAGGCTGGCCCGGCCCGTGACGGCAGCCAAAGGCAGCCCCCCGGCCAGCCCCTTGGCCATGCAGGTGATGTCGGCGGCTACGTCATAACCGTGCATCGCAAACAGATTTCCAGTGCGGGCAAAGCCGGTCTGCACCTCGTCCGCGATCATCACGATGCCATGTTCATCGCACAGTCTGCGCATCGCGCGGACCAGATCGGCAGGTGCTGGGTAAAAACCGCCTTCCCCTTGAACAGGCTCGAAAATAATCGCGGCGACACGGCCGGGGTCAAGGTCGGCCTTGAACAGCTTGGTCATACCAGCCATGGCGTCTGCGGTGGAAATACCGTGTACATCTTGTGGGAACGGCACATGCCAGACGTCGGGCATCATGGCCCCGAAGCCCTTTTTGTAGGGCTCCACCTTGCCGGTCAACGACATCCCCATGAAGGTGCGCCCGTGGAAAGCCCCGCCAAAGGCGATCACCGCATTGCGCCCTGTTGCGATTCGGGAAATTTTGATGGCGTTTTCAACGGCTTCAACACCGGTTGTGACGAAAACGGTCTTCTTTTGAAAGTCGCCGGGAACGGCAGAATTCAGGCGTTCCGCGAGGCGGATATAGGATTCGTAAGGCAAAACCTGCGCGCAGGTATGCGTAAACCGCGACATCTGTTCGGTGACAGCAGCCATGACCCGGGGATGGCAGTGCCCGGTGTTGACGACGGCAATCCCGGCGGCGAAATCGATATACCGGTTGCCCTCCACGTCCCAGATTTCGGCATTCAGGGCGCGGTCTGCATAGATCTGGGTCATCATGCCGACGCCTTTGGAAATGGCATCGTCGCGACGCAGGGCGATTTCGGCGTTCAGCATGGGGCGACTCCTTCGGATGGGTTCCTCACATTTGATCAAATATCAGGGCGGATTTCAACGGGCATTGCGGGGGATCGGCTTGGGCACCTCTGGCAAAGGTATTTTGGGAAAGATGAAAGCATATTTATGATTGATTAACCATCGGCAGGGCAGGGTGTGAGTGGATGCAGGAGGCTGCAATGGATGGGGCAAGGCAGGTGGTGGGCATGACCGAGGCGGAACGGTTTGATCGGTTGCGCCTGATCCGGTCGCGGCGCGTGGGGGCGGTGACGTTCCACCGCCTAATGGCGGACCATGGTTCGGCCCGCGCGGCGCTGGAGGCGCTGCCGGAAATTGCGCGGGCAGCGGGGGTGGAGCGGTACGAGATTTGCCCCGAAGGCGTGGTGCGTGCGGAATGGGCGCAGGGGCAGAAGTCAGGCGCGCGGCTGATCTGCGCGGGCGAGGTGGACTATCCGTCCGCCTTGGGCGAACTGCCGGATGCGCCGCCGGTTCTGTGGCTGCGGGGCGATGCGGGGCTGCTGTCGCGCCCCATGGTGGCGATGGTGGGCGCGCGGAATGCGTCATCGCTCGGCATCCGCATGGCGCGGCGACTGGCGGAACAACTGTCCGAGGCGGGCTTCGTTGTGGTGTCGGGTCTGGCGCGCGGAATCGACACGGCGGCGCATGACGCGAGCCTTGGCACAGGAACCGTGGCGGTGATGGCGGGCGGGGTGGATGTGGTCTATCCATCCGAAAACGCTGGGCTTTCGGCGCAGATTGCGGAACAGGGCTGTCTGGTATCGGAACAGCCGATGGGGATGGAGCCGCAGGCCAGGCATTTTCCCCTGCGCAACCGGATCGTTTCGGGCCTCGCCCGCGCGGTGATCGTGGTGGAGGCGGCGTCGCGGTCGGGCAGCCTGATCACGGCGAAAACAGCCCTTGATCAGGGGCGCGAAGTGCTCGCGGTGCCGGGGCATCCGTTTGACGCGCGGGCGGCGGGCTGCAACATGCTGATCCGGGATGGCGCGGTGCTTATCCGCTCCGGCGCGGACGTGATCGAGGCGCTGGGTGGCGGGCTGATGGCGCCACCCCCCGTGGTGCGTGTGCAAAGACCGCCGGCCCCCTTACCTGGCCCCGTTCCTGCCGCACGGCCACTGGCGGACATGGCCCAAATACACACGCTGATCCTGAACCGCCTTGGGCCCAGCCCCCTGGCCGAGGATCAGTTGATCCGCGATCTGGCGATGCCGCCGGCCTTGATCGCCCCGGAACTGTTGACGTTGGAACTGGACGGCAAGGTGATCCGGCAGGCAGGCGGACTTTTGTCGCGGGTTGGCTGACGCGATGACCTTGCAAGGTTTCCCCTGCCCCGATAAATCCAAGCTGCGGGGGGCGAAATGGATCACACTGTCAGCCAAAGACGCGCGGACGATGCGGATGCTGCGGCGATAGCGGCGTTGACCCGCGAAGTCTATGCCAAATGGGTTCCGCTGATCGGGCGGGAACCCCTGCCGATGATGGTTGACTATGCCGAAGCCGTCCAAAAGCATCGCTTTGACCTTATTCACGTCGGCCCCACCCTTGCCGCGCTGATCGAAACCGTGCCGCAGGACGATGCACTTTTGATCGTGAATGTGGCGGTCGGCCCGGATTTTCAGGGGCGCGGGTTCGGCGTCAGGCTTTTGAAGATGGCCGAAGACATGGCAGCGGCCGGGGGCATGGCAGGCACGCGCCTTTATACGAACAAGCTGTTCGCAGAAAACCTTCGTCTTTATAAAGCGCTGGGTTACCGCGTGGACCGGGAACAGGATTTCATGGGCGGAATCGGCGTCTATATGTCAAAGACCCGCAGCCTGTGAATTCATGCCCTGCCTGTTGACGAACGGGCTTCCTTGACAACCCCGCGCATCGCCCACATGTTGCGGCCCGATCAGAAAATCCAAGGCAGCATGGAGGGTTCATGGCCGTCGTCGTCGTCGAATCGCCTGCGAAGGCCAAGACAATCAACAAATATCTGGGGCCGGGCTACACGGTTCTTGCCTCTTACGGTCACGTCCGCGACCTGCCGCCCAAGGATGGGTCAGTTGATACCGAACATGATTTCGAGATGCTCTGGGAAGTCGGGGCCGACAGCAAGAAACACGTTCGCGCGATTGCCGAGGCGCTGAAAACCGATGACATGCTGATTCTTGCGACCGACCCCGACCGTGAGGGCGAGGCGATCAGCTGGCACCTGCAAGAGGCGCTCGCCAGCAGTCTGAAAAAGGGCAAGCACGTCAGTCGCGTCACCTTCAACGCGATCACCAAATCGGCGGTGACCGAGGCGATGAAGAACCCGCGTCAGGTGGATGTACCGCTGGTGGAGG
>JANMDH010000197.1:0-6613 GCA_031376195.1 Gemmobacter sp.
GCGGAACGAACAGCGCATTTCATGCTGGAACTTGCCGTGCGTCTGCGGCTGGTCGGAATGGGCACCACGGCGGGATTTAACTGCCCGCTGTCGCAGTACATGCTGGCAGATGCGCTGGGATTGAGCGCGGTCCACATCAACCGCGTGCTGCGCGAATTCCGCGAGGCGGGGCTGATGACCTTTCAAAAGGGGCGGGTCGAATTTGAAGATTACGACGCTTTAGTCAAATTTGCGGATTTCGACCGGGCCTATCTGGATCACGACGGGCCCCTGTTGGTGTGATTGCCGCCCGGGCGGTCAGGCCACGGGCAGCGGATCAAGGCACGCAAGTATTTTGCGGCCCACAGGGTGCATCAGGGGCTGTGGCGGTTAATGGCAAAGCTGGCCAAAGCCGATCAGACCGACAGACAGATGTATTTCATTTCCAGATAATCCTCGACCCCGTGATGACTGCCTTCGCGGCCCAGACCGGATTGCTTGACCCCGCCGAACGGGGCCACTTCGGTGGAAATCAGCCCGGTGTTGACGCCCACGATCCCGTATTCCAAGGCTTCCTGCACGCGCGTGATGCGCCCGATATCGCGGGCATAGAAATAGCTGGCCAGCCCAAAGATCGTGTCATTCGCCGCAAAGATCGCCTGTTCTTCGGTATCGAATTTGAACAGCGGGGCCAGGGGACCAAAAGTTTCCTCGTTCGTCACCTTCATCGCATTGGTGACACCAGTCAGGATTGTCGGCTGGAAAAATGATCCGCCCAAGGCATGCCGTTTGCCGCCCATCGTGACTTTCGCCCCTTTGGCAACCGCATCGGCGATATGTTCTTCGACCTTTTCCACCGCCTTCATGTTCACCAGCGGGCCGAATTCCACCGCCTCGGTCAGGCCGTCGCCCACCTTTGTCTTGCTGAGGGCGTCCTCCAGTTTCGCGGCGAAGGCATCGTATACCCCCGCCTGCACATAAATGCGGTTCGCGCAGACGCAGGTTTGCCCGTTGTTACGGAATTTAGACGCCATCGCCCCCACGACGGCGGCATCCAGATCAGCGTCGTCAAACACGATGAAGGGCGCGTTGCCGCCCAGTTCCATGCTGCATTTCATCACCTGATCGGCCGCCTGTTTCATCAGGATGCGGCCCACTTCGGTCGATCCGGTGAAGGTCAGTTTGCGGACGGTCGGATTTTCGCAGAATTCCTTCCCAATCTCGGACGAACGCTGCGAGGTGATCACGCTGAAAATTCCCTTGGGCAGTCCCGCACGTTCGCCCAGCACCGCAATGGCGAGCGCGGACAAAGGCGTTTCCGCCGCAGGGCGCGCGACAAAGCCGCAGCCGACAGCCAGGGCAGGCCCGCATTTGCGGGTGATCATCGCGTTCGGGAAATTCCACGGCGTGATCGACCCCACCACGCCGATCGGCTGTTTCAGCACCGTGATACGCTTGTCGCGCATATGGCCGGGGATGGTTTCGCCCCGCACACGTTTTGCCTCTTCGGCAAAGAACTCGATGAAGGACGCGCCATAGGCAATTTCGCCCTTCGCCTCCGTCAGGGGTTTGCCCATTTCCGCCGTCAGGATCATGCCCAGATCATCCTGATTGGCCATCATCAGGTTGAACCATGCGCGCAGGATATTGCTGCGTTCCTTGGCAGGCCGCGCCGCCCATTCCTTTTGCGCCACCTCTGCCGCTGCAATCGCCCGGGCGGTTTCGGCACGCCCCAGATTGGGCACGGTACAGATCACGTCACCGCGTGCGGGGTTTGTCACCGCAAAGGTGCTGCCATCATCCGCCTGCACCCATTCGCCTGCCACATAGGCGCGGGTTTCCAGAAGGCTGGGGTCTTTCAACATCGCGGCAAGGTTGGTGACGGAATCGAGCATCGCAGCCTCCTGATTTTGGCATGTTACTGGAATGCCTTTGTGAAGGGGGTTTGTCCAGTTCGACATCTGTGATTAAGCTGGTTTTGATCAAATTTTCGGGGGGGCGGGCAATGAGTCTGGATCGTGATTATATGAACAGCGCCTTCATCCCGGATGGTGATGGGTATCTTGCCCGTTGGCAGGCGGCATCGGCAGCCTTTCGTGCGGGGGCAGGGGGGCAGTCGGGCCTGCACTATGGTCCGGGCGCGCGGCAGGTGTTCGATCTGTTCCGGCCCGCAGGGGTGCCGAAGGGCCTGATCGTGTTCATCCACGGCGGCTACTGGAAGGCGTTTGCCCCCGCCGACTGGTCGCATCTGGCGGCGGGGGCGCTGGCACGGGGATGGGCCTGCGCCATGCTGGGATATACCTTGGCCCCCGAGGCGCGGATTACCGACATCACAGCCGAGGTTGCGCGGGGAATCGAGGTTGCCGCAGGGAGGGTCGCCGGGCCGGTCGTGGTGACGGGCCATTCGGCAGGCGGGCACTTGGCGGCCCGGATGGGGTGCGCGGATATCGGGCTTTCTGCGCGGGTGGTGCGGGTGGTCCCGATTTCACCCGTGGCCGAACTGGAACCCCTGATGGACACCGAAATGAACGAAGTGCTGCTGATCGACGCGGAAGAGGCGGTCCGCGAAAGCCCCGCGCGGCTGGAATTGCGGGCAGGGGTGCAGGCCCATGTCTGGGTCGGCGGACAGGAACGCCCCGCCTTTCTGTGGCATGCGCGCACCCTGTCCGAGGCGTGGGATTGCCCCTGGACGGTGGCGGCGGGCCGGCATCATTTCGATGTAGTCGATGATCTGATGATGGCGGACAGCGGGTTGATGCGGATCTTGCTGGACGGGTTGTAAACGCAGCGCCTATTTGTCGAATGTGGCCAGCGCCTCGAAATCCGTCGCGGCAAGGATCGGCACCATCACCTCCGCAGTTGCCCCGCTCGCCGTGATCATCACGCGGTCGCCCAGAATGCCCATCAGCCCACCATCGCCCTGATCAATCATGTCAATCGTCCCGACTTTGGTCACTTTGCCCATCATCGCCATCATCTCGGGCGACGTGAACATGCCCAGCATCGAGCTGATCATCGCGTTGTCGGCCATCACGGTGATCGTGAACGTGGCATCCGGGCCGGCATAACTTACCTCGGTTCCCGTCCCGCCACCCATCATTGCCATTCCCGCCGCGAACTCCTCGCTCGGCGTCCGGGTCCAGCCGTCTGGTGCAGGCGGCAGAAGGGCGATGATCAGATCCGTTTTCTTAAGCGACAGGGCCCGGCTGGCCGCCCCGATCTGATCCGAAGTTCCCTTAAGATCTCCCGCCGCGTAGGCATCAGTCGCCGCCTGCAGCGCCTCCGCAATGTCATCGGCCTTTGCGGCCCCTGAAAAACCGCTCAGTGCTGCCAGCACGACGATCATGTATCGCAAATCGGTCATCGCAAAATCCTTTGGCTTGGGTTGAACAAATCGGCAATCACAATGCTGCGCAGTCTGCCCCAAGTTGTCAGTCGTTGGAATGCATCCGTTCGATGTATTTACGCATTTCTTCCGCTTCGGTCCGCGCGTCGCGCAGGCCTTCCATCGCGGCGCGCAGTTCCGCCTCGGTCTGGGCGATCTGGTTGGCCAATTCACCCTCGCGCTGTTCCAGATACATCAGCGCCTGATCCCGCAATTCTTCCGCTTCGTGCAGGGACTGCGCCAGTTTGTCGACTTCGCCCATGTCACCGCCCGAAATCCGGGCAAAGCGGTGCAGAATCCAATACGTGAACCAGCCGAGCGCAAATGCCACAAACAGGACCACGGCGGTGGCAAGGATGAATTCTGAACGGTTCATCGCAGGGTTCTGCGCATTTTCGCAGGGCTTGGCAAGCCCCGGCTGCGGGGGATCATCCCGGCGGATCGGCGCGGGGTTTCGGGCGAACCGATGCATCGCCGGGTGCTACCGAAGGCCCGCCATCCTTTGTGGCGGCGGGCATCACCCCCGGCTCTGCCGCCGTGTCCGCGGTTGCTGCCTGCCCGGCATCGCCCGGCGGCGCGGCTGCTGCGGCTGCATCCCCGATCAGGGTAAACTCGATTCGCCGGTTCGCCTCACGTCCTTCATCGGTGCCATTGTCCGCAATCGGGCGTTCCTCGCCATACCCCACCGCCCGCAACAGCCCGACGGGGGCCCGCCGCCCTTGCAGCGACAGCAGCACCGCCTCGGCCCGGGCCTGGCTCAGCGCCTTGTTGCCGCCTTCGGACCCTTGCGAATCCGAATGTGCGGCGATTTCCAGTGTCAGGTCCGGGCAGGCAATCAACGCCTCCGCCAGTGCATCCATCGTCGGGTTGGCGTCTGCGTCAATCTCTGCCGATCCGGGTGCAAAGGTGATCTTGCCCTTCAGAAAGGCCGCGTTGATGTCAGCCATGCATTCGTCCGGTGTCGGCAGCGCGGCCAACGGATCCAGCTTTTCATCATAGGTCACGGCAATCTTGAAGGTTTTCCCCTGACCCAGCTTGTCCGACAGAATCTGCGAAATGCGCGCACGGGCCAGCTGCGATCCCGTTACGCCCGCCACTTCCACCGTATCGGCGCGCACGATCAGATTGCCGTTGTCCAGTTGCGCCAGCGCCTCCAGCCCTGCCAAGACCCGCACGGGCCAGCCATCAGGCAGTTCCGCATCCACCCGCGTTGCCGTATAGACCCGGTCCGCCCCGAACTGCGCACGCGCATAGCTGTCCACCGCCGACCGCAGCAGATCATCCGTCACCCGCCCCCGAAGTTGCACCTGTCCATCCTCCGCCAGCGTTGCGGTAAATTCGGCGGGACCCTGATCCACGGTACTTTCCTTTGGCGGCAAGGTTGCCTTCAGCGAAAAGGCCGGTGGAAGTGCCGTCTCCAGTTCCCCCACGACCCGGTCAAAGGTGGCCTGCGGCGTGGTGACATCGCCCAGAAGCGTTATATCGGCATCCGAAAAGGTCACCGACCCGGCACCGAGTTCGTTCACCGATCTGATCGCCGCCTCTGCCGCTTCGGCCCAGCGGGGCGACGGCACGCCCATGCCGACGGTGCAGGCCGTGCGTCCCTGAATTCCCGCACCTTGCGCGGCTTTCAGAATACGGTCGCGGGCGCGGTCGGTATCGGCGGAACAGGCGTCAAAACGCGCGCCTTCGGCATCCTTGACAAATCGCAGGGTAAAGGGCGTCAGAACGGGCCGGGGGGCGGAAATGTCGATCACGACATCCAGTCCTTCGGGCGCAAGCGCACCGAGATCCGTTTCCATCCGCCGCTTTTGCGATTCGCTGTCCGAGATTGCGGTGATGGCCACCCGGTCTGCGGCCACTGAAATCTTTGACCTTGGCAGCATTTTCAATGCCTCGAGGCCGAAGGACACGGCCTGCGACCAGCCTTCCGGCGCAGGAAATGAGGCTGTTTCCAGCATATCCGTGACCTTCATGCCATTGGCCAGTGCGGCCGCTTCGTCCGCAAGGGCAGGCCCGCGTTCGGCTTCGGGCAACAGGCCGATCAACTGGATACCATCATCATTGCGCAGCATTTCCACGGAAAAGCGCGGCGCTTCGATCGCGCGAACGGGCGTGACATCCAGCCGGTCGCGGATCCGGGCGGCGTCGATCACCGATCCTGCAAGGTTCACCGCGCGAAAGCGTTGCGCCTCATTCGGGGCGGTGCCGGTGAGTTTGACCTGCAGGCCGTCCGATTCCACGGTGGCCCAGGTCATCCCCGCATTCAGCAGCTGCGAGGTGACCGCCGCCGCAGATCGATTCTCGATCACGACTGACGCCCAGAACGCGCCGAGAAAGGCCAGTAAAGCCGCCCCCAGAAAGGCGCCAGGGGCAATCAGATTGTCAGGGATTCGCATGGCGGCAGGGGCCTTTGGTCACGGGACAAGCCCGTCTTTTAGGCCGGGCCAGCGCCCGGATCAATCAGACGACTGCGGCTGCGGCAAGAAACAGCGCAGGGATCAGCCCGGCGTCGCGGTTGGATCGAAAGAGGATCAGACAATTGGCAGGGTCATCGGGGTTGAGCCGGTTCAACTGCCAGCCCAGATGCCAGCCAAAACCCCAGACCCCCGCCAACGCGAGAACCAGGGCGATGGGCCGGTCCTGATCGGCATGGCCAAGAATGACGGCCATGGCCATCAGCATGACCGTGGCAATCAGAAAGGCGGTAAGCCAGGATTTCGTCCGGCTGCCAAACAGGCGGGCGGTGGATTTGACGCCGATCAGGGCATCGTCCTCGCGGTCCTGATGGGCATAGATCGTGTCGTAGAACAGCGTCCAGGCAATGCCTGCAGCGTACAGCAGAACAGCCGAAATGCTGACGGTGCCCGCATGGGCGGCATAGGCAAGCAGGGCCCCCCAGTTGAAGGCAAGGCCCAGAAAGGCCTGCGGCCACCAGGTAAAGCGCTTGGCAAAAGGATAAATGGCAACCAGCGCAAGCGACGCGATACCAAGTGCGACGGCGAGCCAGTTGTAGCTGAACAGGATGCCTGCGGCGATCAGGGACTGCAGGACCATCCAGATCAGGGCGGCCTTGATGCTGACCTGACCCGAGGGGATCGGGCGGGACCTGGTCCGCGCAACGGCGGCATCAATGTCGCGGTCGGTGATGTCGTTCCAGGTGCAGCCCGCGCCCCGCATGAGAAAGGCCCCGGCGGCGCAGGAAACGCCCAGCCAGATATCCCATCGCGCAAAGCCGCCCGTATTGGC
>JANMDH010000219.1:0-3137 GCA_031376195.1 Gemmobacter sp.
GCTTGATATGACATGCGAAGATGCCCAGGTGTTTTTTCAGGCAGTTCCCGCGATCCGCGACAAGATGGTCGCGTTATGCGAAGTGGGCCTTGGCTATATCAAGGTCGGCCAACAGGCAACGACCCTGTCGGGGGGTGAGGCGCAGCGCGTGAAACTGTCCAAGGAACTGTCGCGCCGCGCAACGGGCCGCACGCTGTATATTCTGGATGAACCGACGACGGGCCTGCACTTTGAAGACGTGCGGAAGCTGTTGGAAGTGCTGCATGAACTGGTCAATCAGGGAAATACTGTGGTGGTGATCGAACACAATCTGGATGTGGTGAAAACCGCCGACTGGGTCATCGACATCGGGCCTGAGGGCGGCGATGGCGGTGGGCAGATAGTGGCCGTGGGCACGCCCGAACAGATAGCAACGGTCGAGGCAAGCCATACGGGGCGCTATCTCAAGGATATGCTTGCCCCCCGGCGCGTTGCCGCCGAATAGGCGGGTCGGTGCGCGCGGGGCCTCGCCGACCCGAACTGGGGCGGCTTGGCCCGCCGGGCGGCACATGACAGGTTGCCAGTCGCACCAGTGACAGGCAGAACCATGGCTTCGCAATCCCGCTTTGGCGGATTGGACTTCAGCACAAAACGCATGAACCCGCGGCGTCGCGGGCGACGGGGAATCATGGCTGTTCTGCAATTTGTCGTGCTCATCGCTGTATTGCTGTGGCTGGCTGGGGCCTTGTGGTTTCAAACTGGCGCGGCGATCCGTCAGGGGGCGATGATCGGCCTTGCTTGCGTTGCCGTCGCGCTTCTGACGATGTGGGCCATCGGGATGACGCGCCCGGTCTGGATGTCTGTTTTGGTCATTCTTTTTGCCAGCGCGGGGTGGTGGATGACGATCCGTGCCTCGAATACCCGGATATGGGATGCGGATGTCGAACATGGGGTCACAGCGGCGATTGCGACGGATCAGGTCACGCTGGCCAACGTGCGCAATTTCGATTGGGTCAGCCGGACGGAATTCACCCCCCGCTGGGAAACCCGGCGCTATGTGCCCGGTCAGGTGATCAGCATGGATGTGTTCACCTCCACCTGGTCGAGCCCGCTGATCGCGCACACCCTGGTCAGCTTTGGCTTCTCAGACGGTCAGCACGTCGCGTTTTCCGCCGAAATCCGCCGCGAAAAGGGTGAGGTGTTCAGCAATCTGGGTGGATTTTTCCGGCAGTTCGAACTGGTGCTGATCGCGGCGGATGAACGGGACATGATCCGCCTGCGCACCGACATCCGGGGCGAAACCGTTTCCCGCTTTCCGCTTGATCTGCCGCAGCCGATGCTGGCGCAGGCCTTCTTGACCTTTGCCACCCTGGGCAACGATCTGGCGGCGAACCCGCAGTTTTACAATACGGTCACGTCGAACTGCACCACGATTCCCTTCCGGCTGGCCCGCCAGATTGACCCGACCCTGCCGTTTGACTGGCGCATCCTGCTGTCAGGCCATTTCCCGGCCTATCTGCAAAATCTGGGCGTGACCGGAAAGGGCCAGACGCTCGACCGGATGCTGGCACTCGCCCGTCTGCAAAAGACCGGGCCAACCGATGCTGACGGCCCTGCCTTTTCCGCGCGTATCAGGGCGGCCATGGCCGAGTGATCGACTACGCCTTACGGATGGGACAGGTTGATACGCCCAACAGCGTATAGACAGGGCAGGTCCCAATCACCCCGGTGATCAGCGGCACAATCCCGATCAGTTTGGCATAATGCCACGGCCCTGTGCCTTGGTCCAAAAAGAACCAAGCAAGAAGGCCAACCCCGATAACAATCCGCACCAGCCGGTCAAGGGTGCTTTCATTCGTCGTGAACATGTTCGTTCCTTCCGGTGAAGAAAGCCGATTTGCGGCTTCCTTCCCGAAGATTAGTCCGTTGACGCCCGACCCGCCTTGATCTGGGTCATTTCGCCAAGGAATTGTCATGCGTGGCGCGCCGTGCAGCCCTTAATCCATCGGACGAAAGTTCAACGACGCGCCTTCCTTGATCCCCGATGGCCACCGCGCGGTGATCGTCTTGGTCCGCGTATAGAACCGAAACGCATCCGGCCCGTGCTGGTTCAGGTCGCCGAAGGACGATTTCTTCCAACCGCCAAAGGTATGATAGGCAAGTGGCACCGGAATCGGCACGTTGATCCCGATCATCCCCACATTGACCCGCGCCGCAAAATCGCGCGCCGTGTCACCGTCGCGGGTATAGATCGCAGTCCCGTTGCCATATTCATGGTCCATCGCGTGGCCAAGGGCTTCCTCATAGGTTTTCGCGCGCACCACCGACAGGACCGGCCCGAAAATCTCTTTCCGGTAAATCTCCATATCCGTGGTCACATGGTCAAACAGATGCGGGCCGACGAAGAATCCGTCCTCGTATCCCTGCAGTTTGAACCCGCGCCCGTCGACGACCAGTTTCGCCCCCGCCGCCACGCCCGATTCCACCAGCCGCAGAATATTCGCCTTGGCCGCCGCCGTGACAACCGGCCCGTAATCCACGTCATTGCCGCCCGTATAGGGGCCGACCTTCAGCTTTTCGATCCGCGGGATCAGCTTTTCGATCAGGGCATCCGCCGTCGCCTCACCCACCGGAACCGCCACGGAAATCGCCATGCAGCGCTCGCCCGCCGCGCCATAGCCTGCGCCCACCAACGCATCCGCCGCCTGATCCATGTCCGCATCCGGCATGATGATCATATGGTTCTTGGCCCCGCCAAAGCACTGCACCCGCTTGCCATTGGCACAACCCCGCCCATAGATGTATTCCGCAATCGGCGTCGATCCGACAAATCCCACGGCGGCGATCGTCGGGTTGTCCAGAATCGCATCGACCGATTCCTTGTCGCCGTTGATCACCTGCAGAATGCCGTCGGGCAACCCCGCCTCGGCCAACAGCGCCGCCAGCATCAGAGGCACCGACGGGTCACGCTCCGACGGCTTCAGGATGAACGCATTGCCGCACGAAATCGCGGGGGCCAGCTTCCACAGCGGGATCATCGCCGGAAAGTTGAAAGGCGTGATCCCCGCCGCCACACCCAACGGCTGCCGCATCGAATACATATCGATGCCGGGGCCCGCGCTATCAGTGAATTCGCCTTTCAACAGATGCGGCGCACC
>JANMDH010000231.1:0-6337 GCA_031376195.1 Gemmobacter sp.
GTGTGCCGTCCAACGCGCGAAAGCGGGTCATCACTTCGGTTCGTGCCACGTGGCGGGCGATGCGGATCAGTTCGGCGGCATCCTTGGGGTCAAAGGGCATCGGTTCCTCCTTTACGATGTCTTAGGTGACGCGCACCGTCCGAAAGCACAAGCCCGCCCGGCGTTGACTTTGGTCGACCGGAAAGGCGATACCCGGCCTCGGCACAGGCAAGAGGCAGGCATGGCGAAAAAATCCCTTTTGATGGTGGGCGCAGGTCTGTCGGGTGCGGTCATTGGGCGGCATTTGGCCGAAGCGGGCCATGCGGTGCATGTCGTCGATACGCGTAGTCATATTGCGGGCAACTGCCATATGTATCGGGACGCGGATACGGGCGTGAATGTCCACGCCTACGGACCGCATATCTTTCATACCGATGATGACGAAGTCTGGGCGTATGTGCATCAGTTTGAAACCTTTCGACCATTCAAGAACCGGGTGAAGACCACTTCGCAGGGCCGGGTATTTTCGCTTCCCATCAACCTTCACACGATCAACCAGTATTTCGGCCTGACCCTGCGCCCGGACGAGGCGCGGGCCTTTATTGAGACGAAGGCAGATACCTCGATCACCGATCCGCAGACGTTCGAGGATCAGGCCCTGCGGTTCGTAGGGCGCGATCTGTATGAGGCGTTCTTCAAAGGTTACACGGTCAAGCAGTGGGGCTGTGCCCCCACGGATCTGCCCGCCAGCATTCTGAAGCGCCTACCGGTGCGGTTCAATTACGACGACAACTATTTCAACCATCGCCATCAGGGCATGCCGGAAAACGGCTATACCGACATGGTGGCGGGCATGCTTGATCATCCGAAAATCACGGTCAGCCTGAACACGACGTTCAAAAGGGCGGATGCAGCGGCCTATGACCATGTGTTTTATTCGGGGGCTTTGGATGGCTGGTTCGATTTTGAACTGGGGCGGCTGGGGTATCGCACGCTCGATTTTGAGCGGTTCAGCCACGAGGGCGATTATCAGGGCTGCGCCGTGATGAATTATGGGGATGAGGCAACTCCCTATACCCGCATCACGGAACATAAGCATTTCGCCCCTTGGGAAAATCACAAGGGATCGGTTCTTTACCGCGAATTCAGCCGCGAATGCACAGCTGCGGATGTGCCTTATTACCCGATCCGGCTGGTGACGGAAAAGGCGATGCTGGGGCGCTATGTGGAACTGGCGCGCGCCGAGGCGGGTGTCACCTTTGTGGGGCGTCTGGGGACTTATCGGTATCTCGACATGGACGTGACGATCCGCGAGGCACTGGATTGTGCGCGGATGGCCGAGGCGCGATTTGCAGGTGATGAGGCGATGCCTGCATTCAATGTGAACCCATTGTGACGGGGCCGGCGGTGGGGGGGCTGGCCGCGGTCGTCGTCACCTATAACCGGCTGGCGCAGTTGCAAGCGACTGTGGTGCGCCTGCTTGGCGAGCCACTAGATCACCTGATTGTCGTGGATAACGGATCGACCGATGGCAGCCGCGACTGGCTGCGCGGGCAGGGTGACCCGCGTCTGACAGTGATCGAACCCCCCGCGAACGGTGGTGGCGCGGCGGGATTCGAGATCGGGTTGCGGGCGGCTATGGCGCAGTTTGATCCCGATTGGTGCGTGATCATGGATGATGACGCGCGACCCCATACGGGCGCGCTGGCGCATTTTCGCAAAAGTCCGCCTTGGGCCGACGCGGTGGCGGCGGCAGTGGTTTATCCGAATGGCGGTATCTGCGAAATGAACCGTCCTTGGGTGAACCCGTTGTGGCACCTTGGCGCGTTTTTCAGAACGTTGACGGGCGGACGCCAAGCGTTTCACCTTGCCGACCCGGCCTACGCCGCCGCTGTGCCCAGCCCGATTGACGGTGCCTCTTTCGTCGGCCTGTTCCTGTCGCGCCGTGCGATCGAACTAGCGGGTTACCCTGAAGGCGGGTTGTTCGTCTATGGCGATGACGTGCTGTACACTCTGACGTTGACGCAAAAGGGCGGTCATATCCTGTTCGACCCGAGCCTGATCTTTGAACACGACTGCGCGCAGGCTCCTCCGGGGCAGGTGTGGCGCCCCTTGTGGAAAACCTATTATCTGCACCGCAACAGGTGGTTCGTCTATCGCCGGGCCGCGGGGCCAATCCTGTTCTGGCCACTGATTGCCCTGATGATCCCGAAATGGCGGCGTGCGGGCCGTGACTTGCCACGCGACGAGGCTGATGCCTATCGTCGATTGCTGTCTTTGGCGCTGCGGGATGCGTGGGCCGGCCGCCGACACCGGCCGCATGGTGAAATTCTGGCAATGGACCCCATGACAAAAGGCTGACCCCGCTGGCACATCGGTTTGACCTGCCCGCCAAAATGTGGAAACCAGCATGAGGTTCGAGCTGAACGAAAGATTAAAATGACATCCTCTCTTTACCTCGCGTATCACAAAGCATCCTCGCTGATCGCTGGCCCGTCGCTCCGTCCCATGCATGTGGGACGCGCCCTTGCCGCGAGACCGCTTGACGGCATGATCGGGGATGACACCGGCGACACGATCAGCGCGAAAAACGATCGTTACTGCGAACTGACAGCCCTTTACTGGGCATGGAAGAATGACGGGACCAGTGACAGGATCGGCCTGATGCATTATCGCAGGCTGCTGGATTTTGCAGGCTGGTATGCCGACAAACATGCCGAGGTCAGGGTAAGTTCAGTCCGGGTTTCCGATTACACATCACAGACCGAGGCATGGCTTGCCGCGCATCCGGACGTTGATCTGGTGCTGCCGAAACCGCATACGACACCTGTCACGATGCGCCGGAACTATGCGAACGCACATAGTATTTCGGATCTCGACGTCGTCGAAAAATACATCAGTCAAAACTATCCGGATTATGCGCCGTATTTCAGAAGTGTTCTGGATGGACGGCAAATCTATCTGGCAAACATGTTCCTGGCCAAGCGGGATCTTGTCGATCAGTACTGCACATTCCTGTTCGACATTCTTGAACATGTGGATAATTCGGATGTGGATCGAAGCTATTACAGCACATACCAAAAGCGGTTTCTGGGGTTTATTTCCGAACGGCTTTTCACGGTTTTCATTTCGAAATATCTGGTGGATCACCCTGCGCTTAACGTAAGATACGTCAATATTCTGAACTTGTCCGAGGCAAGTTGCACCCCGCATATCGCGGATGACAGTCTGAATGGGCCGGAGAATGTGAATATTGCCTTTTCCGCTGATGATAAATATCTGCCGCACGCGGCCGCCATGCTGGTTTCGGCGGTTGAGCACTTTTCACCGGATCGTATCTATAACCTGTTTCTTTTGTATTCTGACATAAAGCATCAACGGATTGAGATATTTCAGGGGTTGTTTCAGTCTTATCCAAATGTTCGGCTGCAGGCGTTGAATATTGGTGATCCCTTCAAGAAAAGCTACCGTCCCTCAACGCCATCGCCTTCGACCGCCACTTATAACCGTTTCATGCTGTTTGAACTTCTGCCAACAACAAAGCGCATTCTTTACGTTGATTGCGATATGATCATGCGTGGGGATCTGGCGGAAATATTTGATCTTGAGATGGGTGACCATCAGATTGCGGCCGTGCCTGACTTCATCATGACCCGGACCCTGACCAATCGGGTCACGACGATGGATCGGTCGATCCCTGATCTTTACGCCTATCAACGCGACAAGCTGGGCTTGGAAGACCATCACATATACAATTATTTCAACGCAGGTTTGATCCTGTTCAATTTTGGCGCAATGGATGTTGCTGCCACCGGAAAAGAGCTCATTGCCCGGGCCAAAACGTCGCGTTTTCTGTTTCAGGATCAGGACCTTTTGAACAGCTATTTCAAAGATAGCTATTTACGCTTGCCTGCCAAGTATAACGTGTTCAACAGCAATGACGCGACATACACACATGTTCCCGCGGGCAATCAGGCAGAGGCCCTTGCTGCAAAAAGGCATCCCTTTGTCATCCACTATGCTGCCGCAAACTATAAACCATGGGAAATAGCCGAAGTACATTATTCCCAATTTTACTGGGAGGCTTTGCAAAAAACTCCGTTTTTCATGGAAGTCATCGCTGAGGCCAAGCGATCATTGGGCAGCAATGGTGTTTTCAGTCGGGGGTTTTGGTTGAAACGGGGGCGGATACTTGCAAAGAAGTATCCAGCTTTAAGTCCCACCCTGTACAAGATTTATTTGAAGTTTTTTCGGAGAAATTAATATTCTTGCGAGTAAATGAAAGATGACACAGGTGCCTTGGTGGCCAACCCTTCAAGTTGTAGGGAAAAGCGACTTCAAAAGCCTGAAAAGCCGGATATCATTGTAACTTTTTGATTTTATAAGATTGGCAACGTTATCGGGCACTGGGTTTGATTTGCCGTCTGCCGTAGCAGTGTTGATGCGATGCTCGACCAAGGATGGCAAACCATGTGATGATGAAAAGTGCGCCAAGGATGCCGGCAGGCTTTCCGTCGTTCCAAGGAATGTGTAGTTCTTAATCAGCTTTTCCAATGTCTGTTCAAAGCTGAAAGTCGGCCCGACCAGCGTGTAGATTTGAAAATCCGGTGGCTGATCGTTTGCATAGTCTTCAAGCGTTGGGAAATTCTTGATAAAGTCGTTTTTGCCCGGATGGGCATCGGATCTATTATAGTTGAAATTGGAAATCAATCTGGCGACAGGATCGCGCACAATGGCTGCGGCCTTTATGGGTAGTTCGGCTTCGCGCCATGTCTTTATCTCGTTCCAGCCAAAATGCCCCATGATGACCTGTCGCCCGACGGTATGGCTGCGGCGATAACAGGCACGGTGCGTCATCAGGCGGAAAGAATTCGGAATATTGCGCCAGTTGACGCCATGGAATTTGTCAAAGGCTTCCTGCAGGCTGCGTCCAACAGACATTCCGGCAGTTTTGGGCAGATGAACGAACAACATCACATCGTTGTCTTCGTGATAGGTGTTGGCAGGGACCCGGGCCGGATCAAACCGATTGCGAAACCTTTCGATCAGATCGGCGGGCAAACGCGCGTTCAGGTCATCGGGGTCAATCGCGGGGGGGGTGTTCAAGGCATTCATCCGTGGTCTTTCGCAAACGTGTCAACGACGATTCGGGTCGCGGTCCGTGCAGAGGGATAGTCGACTGGACAGTATTTGCAAAGCAAACGATCAAACTGACTTTTTGCGGCATTCCCCTTTGGGTCGCGCTTCGATATGAATCGCACGACATTTTAGATCGGGGACCGAACATGACCAAACCAGTGCGTTGGGGAATTTTAGGGGCGTCGAATTTCGCGCTTCACAGAATGGCACCGGCGATCCATGCGGCGTCGGGTGCGCAGTTTGCGGCATTGGCGACGTCCGACCCAGCGAAAGCGATACCTTTTCAGGATTTTTGCCCGGACCTGAAGGTGCATTCGAGTTATGAAGCCCTGCTGGCGGACCCGATGATCGAGGCAGTTTATATCCCACTGCCCAACCATCTGCATGTTGATTGGACCCTGAAGGCAATCGAGGCGGGCAAGCATGTGTTGGTGGAAAAACCGTTGGCGATGAAGGCAGCCGAGTTCGATGCAGTGATCGCGAAACGGGATGAGACGGGACTGACGGTCGCCGAGGCTTTCATGATCGTGCATCACCCGCAGTGGATCAGGGCGCGGGAATTGGTGCAGTCAGGGGCCGTGGGTCGGGTCGAACATCTGGATGTGGCCTTTTCGTATGATAACAGGGGAGAACCCGGAAACATCCGTAATCGGCCGGAAACAGGGGGGGGCAGCATCCCGGACATCGGGGTCTACGCCTATGGCTGTGCGCGGTTCGTGATGGGGGCGGAACCGCTGGATTTGCAGGCCCGCATCCGTTGGGAAAATGGTGTGGATGTCTGGACCCAAGTCACCGGGAAAATGGCAGGGCCGATGGGTGAATTCACCTATTCAGGTTTGACGTCGATGCGGTTGTTTCCACGTCAGGAAGTTGTCATTCAAGGCGAAACTGGCATGATCCGGTTGACCGCGCCGTTCAACGCCGATGTCTTTTCCGAGGCAACAGTGGAACTGCACAGGATGGGTTTCGTGTCGACCTATGAACGGTTTCCGCAGGCACGACAGTACCAGATTCAAGTCGAGAATTTTGGACGCACGGTGCGGACCGGGGCAGCATATCCGTGCCCGTTGGAGTTTTCGCGTGGAACCCAAGCAATGATCGATCAGGTGCTTGCCGTCGCGACGGAAGTCTGAATCTGCAGGTCGCCCCGCCATGGGTGGCTGCTCATGGCGGGCTTTTTGCATGTTTTTGCGTCGCCACGGTGTTTCCTTTGGGGATA
>JANMDH010000252.1:0-12495 GCA_031376195.1 Gemmobacter sp.
GCGCCGCCTGCACCGCGCCCAGAACATGCCGCAGGCTCATCTCCGGCACCACTTTGCCCTTGGGCCGGTCGAAATGCGCCAGCAGAACAGGTTTCCCGCCCTTGGCCAGAACAGCCATCACCGTCGGCACGATCTTTTCGATCCGCGTCGCGTCCGTCACGACACCCGCTTCCATCGGCACGTTGATATCCACCCGCACCAGCACGACCTTGCCAGCCAGTCCCATGTCATCCAGCGTTTTCCAGCCCATCGCGCCCTCCATCGTCGGTTTCCGCCTGTCTCGCCCGGTGGCCCGCCCGCGTCAACCTTTACCCTTTCCCTTGGCCCCGCCAGCCCTTAGGTTGCGCGCCATATCAAACAGGAGATCGCCACAATGGCCGAGATCAAAGACCCCGAAAACACCATCATCATCACCCTGAAAGACGGCGAGGTTGTTGTCGCCCTGATGCCGGACATCGCGCCGAAACATTCCGAACGGATGAAGGCGCTGGCGCGCGCCAAGGCTTATGACAATGTCTGTTTTCACCGCGTAATCGACGGGTTCATGGCCCAGACGGGCGATGTCGCCAATGGCAACATGGAAAATAACTTCAACCTGCGCCGCGCAGGCACGGGCGGGTCGGATCATCCGGATGTTCCTGCCGAATTCGGCCGCATTCCGCATGCGCGCGGCAGCATCGGGGCGGCACGGTCATCAAGCCCGAATTCCGCCAACAGCCAGTTCTTCATCAACTTCAAGGACAATGATTTCCTGAACGGCCAGTATACCGTTTACGGTCAGGTCATTTCCGGGATGGAATTTGTCGATAAAATCGCCAAGGGCGAACCACCCGCAAATCCTGACCGCATGATCACTGTCCGGGTGGCCGCCGATGTTGCGTAACCTTTTGCTGGCGACGGCGTTAGTCGCAACCCCGGCGTTCGCGCAAGACGTGGTCGATGGCCCCGGCCCGAACCTTTTTATCGACGTGGCGGGCAGCACCACAGGCCAGATCGTGATCGACCTGCTGCCCGACGTGGCCCCGTCGCATGTCGCCCAGATTACCGCGCTCGCGACAGAGGGTGCCTATGACAACGTGGTGTTTCACCGTGTGATTGACGGGTTCATGGCCCAGACGGGCGACGTGAAATTCGGCAAGGTCGGCGCCGACATGACGATGGCGGGCATGGGCGGGTCGGACAAACCCGACCTTCCGGCCGAGTTTTCCTCGATCAGCTTTGATCGGGGCATCGTCGGCATGGCGCGGTCGCAGGATCCGAATTCCGCCAATAGCCAGTTCTTCATCATGTTCGCGCCGGGCACGTTCCTCGACGGGCAGTACACGGTCGTCGGGCGTGTTCTGTCGGGGATGGAGGTCGTGGATGCGATCAAGAAAGGCGCAGGCGAAAGCGGGTCGGTGACCGAGCCTGATATGATGAGCAAGGTGACGGTGGCGCCTTGATGCTTGATTTCCACGAATATTGACGCCATATTGCGTCAGTATTCGTGGAGCTTGCAATGAATATCGCATCCCTGTCCGACCTGAACGGCTTTGCCCCCCGCCTGATTGCGGAACGATTGCTGACCTCTGTCGATGATGTGGCCCGCTCCACGGGCCTTGGTCGCGATGCCCTGTCGCGGCGGGATCGTGTGGGTTCCCCCAGAACCCAGACCCGCCTGCGCGAGATGGTTGAAATCCTGAACCGCGTTGCCCCACGCTTTGGCTCCGACCTGATGGCCTATGCCTGGTATCGGTCCGAACCTTTGCCGGGCTTTGGGGGAAAGACGGCGATGCATCTGCTCGTCGATGGTCATGCTGATCAGGTGATGGATTATATCGATGCTGTCGATGCGGGTCTTTTTGTCTGAATGCGCCTGCAAGCCCATGCGTTTCGTGCGCTGAACCCGGTCTGGATCGCCGATCCTCTGTCCGGCGAAGGGGCCAAACGCTACAGCGGTCGTTTCAACCCCAAGGGCACTCCGGCGCTTTACACTGCCCTTGACCCGATCACGGCAGTCCGCGAGGTCAGCCAGATCGGCCAACCCCTGCAACCCACGATGCTGGTCACTTACGCCATTGATGTTGACCCGATCTTTGACGGAACTGATGTGCTGGCGCTGGCTGCATACAACATGGCCCAGGCCGACCTCGCCCGGAACGACTGGCGTGTGCAGGCCGAACCCGTCACGCACGCCTTCGCCTTGGCGCTGATCCGTGACGGCTATGCCGGGCTGCGCGCCCCCAGCTTTGCGCGTGGGGCGGGGCCTGCCAGTCTGAACCTGATCCTGTGGAAATGGGGGCCTGACCTGCCGACGCAGGTCAGGTTGATCGATACAGAAGGCAGGCTTACCCCAGCACCACCAACGCATGACGCTTCCGGCCTGCCGTCAGCTTGACCGTGTCCGCCAGTTCCCCCGCCCCGATCACGGCCCCCGCATCCAGCACCACTTCGTCATTCAGCCGCGCCCCGCCTTCGGCGATCAGGCGTTTCGCGTCCTTGCCGGATTTCGCCAGCCCCGCCCGCACGAACAGCTGCGCCACGGTTACGCCTTCGGATGCCTCGTCCGGGGTCAGAACGAAGGTCGGCAGATCCTCCCCCACCCCCCCATGCTCAAACACTTCCCGCGCCGTCGCCTCTGCCGCCTGCGCCGCCGCAGTCCCGTGCAGCAGGCCCGTCACCTCGTTTGCCAGCACGATCTTGGCATGGTTGATCTCTGACCCCGCCAAGGTGCCCAAACGGTCGCATTCCTCCACCGGCAGATCGGTATACAGCTTCAGAAACCGCCCCACATCCGCGTCTGTCGAATTCCGCCAGAACTGCCAGAATTCGTACGGCGACAGCATGTCACCGCGCAGCCAGACCGCCCCGCCCTGCGATTTGCCCATTTTCTTGCCATCGCTGGTGGTCAGCAGCGGCGTCGTCAGCCCAAAGATTTCCTGATCGATCACCCGCCGGGTCAGGTCGATTCCGTTGATGATATTGCCCCACTGATCCGACCCGCCCATCTGCAACAAACAGCCATGCCGCCGATGGATTTCAAGAAAATCATAGGCTTGCAGGATCATGTAATTGAATTCCAGGAACGACAGGCTTTGTTCCCGGTCCAGCCGCGATTTCACGCTCTCAAACGAAAGCATCCGGTTGATCGAGAAATGCCGCCCGATGTCGCGCAGGAAATCGAGGTAATTCAACCCGTCCAGCCATTCCGCATTATTCAGCATGATCGCATCGGTCGCACCCGACCCATAGGAAAGATAGCGCGAAAATACCTGTCCCATTCCCGCGATATTCGCATCAATCTGCGCCGCTGACAGCAGCGGCCGCTCATCTGCCCGGAACGACGGATCGCCCACCTTGGTCGTGCCACCCCCCATCAACGTGATCGGCTTGCCCCCGGTTTTCTGCAACCATCGCAGCAGCATGATGTTCAAGAGATGCCCGATATGCAGGCTCGCCGCCGTCGCGTCATAACCGATATAGGCAGGCACCACCCCTTTGACCAAAGCGGCATCCAGCGATTGGAGATCGGTGCAATCGGCCAGGAACCCGCGTTCCATGATCACATGCAGAAAGTCGGATTTGGGGTGATAGGTCATTGCGGCCTCATGTATTTATCGGCAGGGATATACCCATGGTGCAGGCGCAGGGGAAGGGCATGTTGAAAACGGACTCCATCTGGGCACTTGGCACGATGTCGGGCACCTCGCTCGACGGGGTCGATGCCGCCCTGCTGCGCACGGATGGGCACGACATCGCAGCCTTTGGCGATACCGCCTATCGCCCCTATTCCGACGTTGAACGCCGCACACTGCGCGCCGCCCTTGGCCAATGGCCGGGTGACAGCGCCGTCAAAGCCGCCGCCGAAGTGGTGGAAAACGCGCATGCCGAACTCCTCTCCCGCTTCAACGGTGCGGCCGTCATCGGCTTTCACGGCCAGACCCTTGCCCATGATCCGCGCGGGCGGGGCACGCATCAGGCCGGGTCGGGGGCGGTTCTGGCAGATGCGCTGGACCTTCCGGTTGTCTGGGATTTCCGCACGAATGATGTCGCCTTGGGCGGGCAGGGGGCACCGCTTGCGCCGTTCTATCATCATGCCTGTGCCCGCCATATAGGGGCCACGGCCCCCGTCGCATTCCTCAACCTCGGCGGGGTCGGCAACCTGACATGGGTCGATCCGACTGTCGTCCATCCTGACCACCCCGACGCCTGTCTTGCCTTTGATACTGGGCCTGCCAATGCCCCGATCAATGATCTGATGCTGGCGCGGTTGGGTCAAAGCCATGACGCAGGCGGCGTGCTGGCCGCCAGCGGCCAGGCCGACGCCGCCGTCCTGACGCGGTTCATGGACCATCCCTATTTCTACAAGACTCCGCCAAAATCGCTGGACCGCGATGATTTCGTGTCGCTGTCCCGCGCTGTTGCCCATCTGTCCGATGCCGATGCTGCCGCCACCCTGACCGCTGCCGCCGCCGCCGCCGTTCGGCGCGGCATCGGCTATTTCCCCAGCCCCGTGTCCCAGATCCTCGTCACAGGCGGCGGGCGTCTGAACCCGACCCTGATGAAAATTCTGACCAACGCGATGCCGTGCCCCGTGTGCCCTGTGGAAGATGTGGGCCTGAACGGCGACATGCTGGAGGCGCAGGCCTTCGCCTATCTTGCCGTGCGCGTCATGCGCGGCCTGCCAACCTCCGCGCCCTCAACCACCGGGGTTTCCGCGGCAATGGCAGGCGGCCAGATCAGCCGACCTGCGGCCTGAACCGCGCCTGCCGGACCAAGGCAAATGTATACATCGCCAACGCCCCCCAGATCATCGGAAATGCGATCATCTGTGCCCGCCCGAACGGCTCGCCAAAGATGAACACCGCCGTCAGAAAGATCATCGTGGGGGCGATGTATTGCAAAATCCCGATCGTCGACAGCCGCAACAGCTTTGCCCCGTTCGCATAGATCATCAACGGCCCCGCCGTGATCACCCCGCAACCCAGCAACAGCAAGGTGTCCGCCGTATTCCCCACCCAGAAATGGCTTTCCCCCCGCCAGATCAGCCAGCCCAGATAGACCAGCGCCATGGGCAGCAGGATCAGAACCTCCAGCATGAAGCCTTGGTTCGGCCCGATGGGCAGTTGCTTTTTCAAAAACGCATAGGCCGCCCAACTGACGGTCAGCGCAAGGGCAACCACCGGCAACCGCCCCGCGTCAATCGTCAGCACCGCCACCGCCGCCACCGCCAGTGCAATCGCCGCCATCTGAATACGGTCCAGCCGTTCGCCGAGCAGCACTGCCCCCAGAAAGATGCTGAACAACGGGTTGATGTAATAGCCCAGCGCCGCGTCCAGCGCATGTCCGGACTGGATCGCCCAGACATAGATGCCCCAGTTCACCGAAATGATCACCGCCGTCAGTGCCGCCATCCCCAGCATGCGTGGATTGCGCAGCGCCGTGCGCACATCCGCCGTCCGGCCGAGAAGGATCAGCACAAGGCCGGCAACCGGCACCGACCAGATGATCCGATGCGCAATCACTTCCGCCGCAGGAATATGCGCCATCGCCTTCATGTAAAGCGGCAGGAACCCCCAGAGGAAATACGCCGTCAGCGCAAAGGCAAACCCGCGCGGGCTGTCCTCATTCTTTGGCATTGGGGAAGGGATCGGATCGGCCATGCTGCCTGCCTGTCGTTCGGGCACGGCTTACGTCATTCCGGGGGCAGGGGCCAATTGAAACTTGTGCGGGATACAATCGGTCAGGGCGGCCACCGTTCGCCTCATCCCGGAATCTCAAACCCCGCCGCCGCCAGTTCGAACCCCTCGAACCGAAACCCCGGGCTCACGGTGCAGCCCACCAGCGTCCACTCGCCGATCGTCGCAGCCGCCTGCCACCAGCCTGCCGGCACAATTCCCTGCGGCACCTCTCCCCCCATCACATCCGGCCCCAACCGTAAGACCTGCACTGGTCCCGCCTTCGTCGCCGCCATCCGCAGGGTCAGCGCGGCCCCCGCGTAGAAATGCCAGATCTCGGTCGCATCGACCCGGTGCCAATGGCTGGCCTCCCCCGCCTTCAGCAGGAAATAGATGCAGGTTCCGGCTGGTCTTCCCTCGCCATCGGCCACCCATGTCTGGCGGTACCAGCCCCCCTCCGGATGGGGGGCCAGTTGCAGCCGCTCGATCAGGTCGTCCGCCGTTGTCACGCCTTCAGAATGCTGCGCCCGGCATAGACCGCCGTTTCGCCCAACATTTCCTCGATCCGGATCAACTGGTTGTATTTCGCCAGCCGGTCCGACCGCGACAGCGACCCCGTCTTGATCTGCCCGCAATTCGTGGCAACCGCCAGATCGGCAATCGTGCTGTCCTCGGTTTCGCCCGAACGGTGGCTCATCACGTTCCTGAACCCCGCCCGGTGCGCCATGTCCACCGCCGCCAAGGTTTCCGTCAGCGTCCCGATCTGGTTCACCTTCACCAGCATCGCATTCGCGCAATGATCCGCGATCCCCATCGCAAGGCGTTTCGGGTTCGTCACGAACAGATCATCCCCCACCAGCTGAATTTTATCCCCCAGCGTCTGGGTCAGCAGTTTCCAGCCTTCCCAATCGTCTTCGGAACAGCCATCCTCGATGCTGATGATCGGGTAATCCGCCGCCAGTGCGGCAAGGTAGGCCACGTTTTCCTGAACGCTCAGGGATTTTCCTTCGCCCTTCATTTCATACTTGCCGCCCTTGAAGTATTCCGTCGCTGCACAATCCAGCGCAAGATAAATATCCTGCCCCGGTCTGTAGCCTGCCTTTTCAATGGATTTCAGAATGAAATCAAGCGCGTCCCGGGCAGAGCTAAGGTTGGGCGCGAACCCGCCTTCGTCGCCGATCCCCGTGTTATGCCCCGCCGCCGACAGCTCTTTTTTCAGTGTGTGAAACACTTCCGACCCCATGCGGATGGCTTCACGAATGTTCGCCGCCGCCACCGGCATGATCATGAATTCCTGAATATCAATCGGGTTGTCCGCATGTTCGCCGCCGTTGATGATGTTCATCATCGGCACCGGCAACACATGCGCCTGCGTCCCCCCGACATAGCGATAGAGCGGCTGCCCGACATAATCGGCGGCGGCCTTGGCGACGGCAAGGCTGATGCCGAGTATCGCGTTCGCCCCCAGACGGCCCTTGTTCGGCGTGCCGTCCATTTCAATCATCGTGCGGTCGATGCCCACCTGTTCGGTCGCGTCATACCCCACCAGCGCTTCGGCCAACTCGCCGTTCACCGCCGCCACCGCCTCCAGAACGCCTTTGCCCATGTAGCGCGCCTTGTCACCATCCCGGCGTTCCACCGCCTCATGCGCCCCGGTCGAGGCCCCCGACGGAACCGCAGCACGGCCCATCGCCCCGCTTTCCAGATGCACGTCCACTTCAATCGTCGGGTTGCCCCGGCTGTCCAGAATTTCACGCGCGTGAATATCGATGATCGTGCTCATGGGGTTTCTCCTCCCAAAGGAATTTCGTCTGGTTTAGCGCTAACGAGCCTGCATGGAAAGGGCGCGCATCCGTGCCCGTTCCCGCAGAAAACTGTAAATTCCCGCCATAATGATCAGCCCCGCCCCGATCAGGGTCATCCGGTCAGGCCATTCCGCAAAGACAAACATCCCGATCAGCACGGCGAATATCAGGCGCGTGTAACGGTAGGGTGCCACGATTGACACCTCGCCCGTCCGGCTTGCCGCAGTGATCGCCCAATAACCGATAGTGCCAAAGATCAGCGCCCCCAGCAATGCAAACCCCTGCCACGCCGTCGGCCAGACCGGGGCAGGACCAATCACCAGCACGCCCGCGCCCAACAGCGATACCGCCATCAGACCCCATGCCGAAACCTGCGCCGTGCTGTAATCCGCAGGCACCCGGCGCGACGCCAGATCACGCACCGCAAGGGCGGGCACAGTGACCAGAGCCCACAGCAAATTCGCCTCGAACCCCACCATCCCTGGCCGGATCACCAGCAACACGCCAAAGAGCCCCACCCCGATCGCGGTCCAGCGCCGCCAGCCGACCTGTTCGCCCATAAACAGCGCCGCCCCCAGCGTCACCGCCAGAGGCATCGCCTGCAACACCGCCGAAACCGTCGCCAACGGCACCGAGGCGAGGGCGGTGATATAGGCAAAGCTGCCCACCATTTCGCCCGCGTTGCGCCACAGCACAGCCGGGTGCAGGGCGGCACGGCTGAACGTCCGCCGCCCTTCGCGCCGCGCCATCCCCGCGAACACCGCCCAGCCGAACAGGCCGGAGGCCAGCAGGATCTGCCCGATGGGCATTCCCGCCGCCGACCATTTGAAGAACATGTCCTCCAGCGCGAAAACGGCCATCGCCAGGACCATCAGCAGGCTGCCGCGCAGGTTGTCGCGCTCCACCGCGATCAGCCTTTTTTCACCGGAACGCCCAGCAGTTCCAACCGATGCCCGATCAGCCGGTACCCCAGTCGTGCCGCAATGCGTTCCTGCAGGGCTTCAATCTCTGCGTCCACGAATTCGATCACTGCCCCTGAATTCACGTCGATCAGATGGTCGTGGTGGTCGCGTTCGGCATCTTCATACCGGGCGCGCCCGTCGCCGAATTCCAGCTTGTCCAGTATCCCCGATTCTTCGAACAACTTGACGGTCCGGTACACGGTCGCCAGTGAAATCCTCGGGTCGATTGCCGCCGCCCGCGCATAAAGTTCTTCGACATCCGGATGGTCCACAGCCCCTTCGATCACCTGCGCGATGGTGCGGCGCTGATCGGTCATGCGCAGGCCCTTTGCCTCGCACCGTGCTATGATCTTTTCAGGCATCGCCGTCCTCTTCCGGTGCTCTGCGCGACTTATGGGAAATCCGGCGCTGGTGAAAGCCCGGACTTCATTTGGCAAAACGCAAAAGGACCAACCCGCATCCCACGTCTTTCGGCGCTGCCGACCCGGCGGAATGCCCAAATCCTTTGGTGACAAGGTATGCAGTCTATGTCCGTCGATGGTTGTTTACCAAAGGGTTTTGGCGGCCTGTCCGATCGCTTTGGCACCACGCCGCCAGAATCGGCCTGATCTGCGGCTTTGCGCGATGTAACAGAATTACCACGATTCGGGCTGCGGGGCCGGACGCACGACGTGGCCTCAGGTCAGATTCGGCGATTGCAGCAAAGTCTGAACCGCGACTGCCAAACCTGCGCCCGCCAAAGGGAATTGCAGCCTGCTGCAAAGGTTGTCCCGGTGTTATCCCCATGCTTGCCCCGCCTGTTGTCACGGGCGCTTGATTGCGCTGCCCTTCACACGGGTTTTCGGTCAAGGATTAAATCTTCCTTTCTGTCAAAAATTCCGTTTGAAAATCCGCGCAACTTACCGCACCTTGGGTAGGTCGCCGATCAACACACCAGATGTAGTGGCGATACAGGGGGATGACCTGCCAGTCACACCGACCCGACCAAGGGTTAGGACGCACCGCGATGGGGATCGCGGTGCAAGGGACGCAGGCCCTGTAAAGGGAAATTGGTTTATCGGCAGGGTAAGACGCCCGCCGCAAAAATGGGACAGAGGCAGATATGAAAATCGAACGTAAGTTTACCACCGCAGAAACCGGCGCGTATGGTGCAATCCCCTTTGCCGTCACCACCTCCGAGATTCGCAATCCCGACGGCACCATCGTGTTCCGCAACGAGGCGGTCGAGGTTCCCGAAAGCTGGAGCCAGGTCGCAAGCGATGTGCTGGCGCAGAAGTATTTCCGCAAGGCTGGCATCCCTGCACGGCTGAAAAAGGTCAAGGAAAAGGGAATTCCCGAATTTCTGTGGCGTTCTGTTCCTGACACCGATGCAATGGCCGATCTGCCGGCCGATCAGCGCAATCTGGGTGAAACATCGGCCAAGCAGGTCTTTGACCGCTTGGCAGGGGCCTGGGCCTATTGGGGCTGGAAGGGCGGCTATTTCACCACTGAATCCGACGCCCGCGCCTATTTTGATGAAATGCGCTTCATGCTGGCCCGCCAGATGGCAGCCCCGAATTCCCCCCAGTGGTTCAACACCGGGCTGCATTGGGCCTACGGCATCGACGGCCCGTCGCAGGGGCATTTCTATGTCGATTACAAAACCGGCACCCTGACCAAATCCAGCAGCGCCTACGAACACCCGCAACCCCACGCCTGTTTCATCCAGTCGGTCAAGGATGATCTGGTCGGCGACGGCGGCATCATGGATTTGTGGGTGCGTGAGGCGCGCCTGTTCAAATACGGCTCAGGCACCGGCACCAACTTTTCCTCGTTGCGCGGCGCCAATGAAAAGTTGTCGGGCGGCGGCAGGTCATCAGGCCTGATGGGCTTTCTCAAAATCGGTGACCGCGCGGCGGGCGCAATCAAATCGGGCGGCACCACCCGCCGCGCGGCCAAAATGGTCATCATCGACATGGATCACCCTGATGTCGAAGATTTCATCAACTGGAAAGTCATCGAAGAACAAAAGGTGGCGTCCCTCGTCGCTGGTTCGAAAATGCACGAGGCCCGCCTGAACGACATTTTCGCCGCGATCAAGGCTTGGGACGGTGCCATCGCCGATGCCACGGACGCCACCAGGAATCCGGCCCTGAAAACCGCCATCCGCGCCGCGAAAAAGTGCATGATCCCTGATACCTACACCAACCGCGTGCTTCAATATGCGCGGCAAGGGTTCACCAGCATCGAATTCCCGACCTATGACACCGACTGGGATTCCGAAGCCTACATCAGCGTTTCGGGCCAGAACTCCAACAATTCCGTCCGCGTCACGGATGCCTTCCTCAAGGCGGTCAAGGACGATGCCATGTGGGCGCTGATCAAGCGCACGGATGGCAAGGTGGCCAAGGAAATCAAGGCCCGCGATCTGTGGGATCAGGTCGGTCATGCCGCCTGGGCCTGTGCCGACCCCGGCATCCAGTTTCATGACACCGTCAACGCCTGGCACACCTGCCCCGAGGATGGCGCGATCCGCGGATCGAACCCCTGTTCGGAATACATGTTCCTCGACGACACCGCCTGCAACCTTGCCTCGATGAACCTGCTGACCTTTTACACGGGCGGCAAATTCGATGCCGACGCCTATATCCACGCGACCCGCCTCTGGACTGTCACGTTGGAAATCAGCGTCATGATGGCGCAGTTTCCATCGCAGGAAATTGCCCAGCGGTCGTTCGACTTCCGCACGCTTGGCCTTGGCTATGCCAACATCGGCGGCTTGCTGATGAACATGGGCCTTGGCTACGACAGCATTCAGGGCCGTGCCCTGTGCGGTGCCCTGACCGCCCTGATGACGGGCGTCAGCTATGCCACCTCCGCCGAAATGGCAGGCGAACTCGGTGCCTTCGCGGGCTTTGCCCGCAACCGCGACCACATGCTGCGCGTCATCCGCAACCACCGCGCCGCCGCCTACAGTGCCACCGAATATGACGCGCTGAACGTCAACCCGGTCCCGCTCGATCACGCGAACTGTCCCGATCAAACCCTTGTCAAACTTGCGAAATCTGCTTGGGACGAGGCACTGAAACTCGGCGAAACCCACGGCTTCCGCAACGCCCAGACCACCGTGATCGCGCCCACAGGCACCATCGGTCTGGTCATGGACTGCGACACCACGGGGATCGAGCCGGACTTCGCCCTGGTGAAATTCAAGAAACTCGCCGGCGGCGGATATTTCAAGATCATCAACCAGTCGGTTCCCGCCGCCCTGATCAAACTCGGCTACACCTCGGCACAAACCGCCGAAATCGTGGCCCATGCGGTCGGGCATGCCTCGTTGGGGCAGGCCCCCGCGATCAATCACACCTCGCTGATCGGCCACGGCTTTGGTGCGGCGGAAATCGCCAAGGTCGAGGCGGCGCTGCCCTCTGCCTTCGACATCAAGTTCGTCTTCAACCAGTGGACGCTGGGGATGGATTTCTGCAAAGGCACCTTGGGCATCCCGGACGAAAAGCTGGCCGATCCAACCTTTGATCTGCTGGCCCACCTCGGCTTTACCCGCGCGCAGATTGCCGCCGCAAATGATCATGTCTGCGGCACGATGACGCTCGAAAACGCGCCGCATCTGAAACCGGAACATTACGCGGTCTTTGATTGCGCCAATCCCTGCGGCAAGACGGGCAAGCGCTATCTTTCGGTCGAATCCCACATCCACATGATGGCTGCCGCACAGTCTTTCATCTCGGGCGCGATCTCCAAAACCATCAACATGCCGAATTCGGCATCCATCGCCGAAACTCTCGCCGCTTATGAACTGTCGTGGTCACTCGGCATCAAGGCCAACGCGCTGTACCGGGACGGATCGAAACTGTCGCAGCCACTGGCGTCAGCCCTGGTCGAGGATGATGAAGAGGCCGAAGAAATCCTGACCTCCGGCACGACGCATGAAAAGGCGATCGTGATGGCGGAAAAGATCATCGAAAAGATCATCGTCAAGGAAATCGTGCGCAGCAATCGCGAAAAGCTGCCCGAACGGCGCAAGGGCTATACCCAAAAGGCCATCGTCGGCGGACACAAGGTTTACCTGCGCAC
>JANMDH010000288.1:0-10880 GCA_031376195.1 Gemmobacter sp.
TCGCCGCCGTTCCGGGACTGTCCCGCCCCCGCCTCGCCGTGTTTCTGGCGGCAGACCTGATCCTGCCCCTGTCCACGCCGTCCGGGCCCGTCTACCGCCCGATTGATCTTGCCCGGCTGGAACTGCTCTGCGACCTCGCGGATCACTTCGATCTGGACGGGGATGCGTTGGGCGTGGTGATCGGGCTGATCGACCAGTTGCACAATGCCCGCCATACCCTGCAGGCCATGGCGCGCGCGATGGAGGCTGAACCCCAGGATCTGCGTCAACGGATCGGGGCACGCGTGGTCGGCATTCTGACCCTGTCGCAGCCCTGACCTTGTTTGCCCTTGGCTAAGCGCTGATAGACTTTAAGGATTCCGCGCCGCCCGCAGCGTCGCATCCTCGACGCCCCAGTCTTTCAGACCCGCCAGCACCGCTCCAGCCATCTGCGCCCGCCATGCGGGGTCGGTCAGCCGCTCCAGATCCGCAGCACTGGACATGAAGCCCAACTCCAGAAGAACTGACGGAATATCAGGCGATTTCAGAACCGAAAATCCCGCCCTTTGGTTCGGCTCACGGTGCAGGGTCAGTTTCGCGCCCCGGAACGCCCTTTCCAGCGCTGCCGCCAGTCGCCCGATCCTCGGGGTCGTTTCCGTCCGCGCCATGTCCATCAGCACACCCGCCACCTGATCGTCCTGCGCCGTCAGATCAATCCCCGCCAGCAGATCATCGCGGTCATGCCGTTCTGCAAGGGTGCTCGATGCCGCGTCCGATGCCTCGTCCGACAGGGTATAGATCGTGGCCCCCACCGCCTCACCCTCGGCCAAGGCATCGGCATGCAGCGAAATGAACAGTCCCGCCCCCGCCGCCCGCGCCATCGAAATGCGCGTTTCCAGCGGCACGAACACATCTTCTTCCCGCGTCAGCACTACCTGAAACGTGCCATCGCGCACCACAAGGTCTTTTAGTTCCCGCGCGAAGGTCAGCATCAGGTCTGCCTCCTTCATTCCGTCGCGTTCCGCCCCCGGATCGATTCCGCCATGTCCCGGGTCCAGCACCAACACCATCCGGCTTGCATCAGGTATCTTGCCAATCGGCATCGCCACCACTTCGGGCAAGGCCCAGTCAGCCGGTTCCGGCAAGGCCGCCCTGCGCGCAAATTCAACCGGATCGGCTGGCGTCAGAGTCACTTCGACCGCCACATCTGCCCCCGTCATCATCCCCGCCCGCACCACCACCATCGGGCCTGCCAGTTCCAGCACCAGACGTGACCAGCCCGGCCTGAAAACGCCCGCCCGCCGATCCACAACATGCGCCGACTGGAAACTGACCCGGTCCATCCCGGTCCAGTCCACCTCGCGGAAGTCCAGCACCAAACGCGGCGGCTGATCCAACAGCCGCACCCGCCACGGCACCGGTTGCGACAGCGACAGGCGCAGCGTGACATCCGCGCCCTGATCGCTCACCGACGATCCCGCCGGGTTCAGCCGGGCCAATCCTGACAAATCCTGCGCAGGCGCAGGCAGCGCCATCAAAAGCCAGAACATCCCGACCAGAATTCGCCCCATCACGCCCCCAATTCATCTTGCCGCAAATATCCTCGCCACAGGCCGAAAGTAAACCGCCCGCATCCCCGATCACAATGCGCGGAACCGCGCTTGGACGGCTTGCAAGCGCCCCGCACCCTGCCCTAAGGTTTCGCTGCCCAGTGAAAGTACCCATCCATGCGCCCTGCCCTGACGACGATCCTGACGACCGCCCTGATTGCCAGCCTCGCCCTGCCCGCCTTTGGCTTCGACCCCGCCCAGATGACCGATAAGGAACGGCAGGCCTTCCGCGACGAAGTGCGCGCCTATCTGATGGACAATCCGCAAGTCATCCTCGACGCCGTCAAGGTTCTGGAAGACGCAAATGCCCTCTCCGCGATCGAGACGGACAAAGCACTTGTGCAGACCTACCAATCAGCCCTGTTCGACGACCCCTCCGCCTGGGTCGGCGGCAACCCCGACGGGGACATCACCATCGTCGAATTCATCGATTACCGCTGCAGCTATTGCCGCAAAGCCCATGCTGAAGTTGCCGAACTGATCAAATCGGATGGCAATATCCGCTTCATCGTCAAGGACTACCCGATCCTTGGCGACGAATCGGTTGTTGCCGCCCGCTTTGCGATTGCGGCGCGCCAGATTGCCGGGGATGCGGTCTATAAATCGGCCCACGACGCCCTGATCACCCTGCGCGGCGAAATGACGAACGAAAATCTAGGACGGCTCGCCACCAGCCTCGGGCTCGACCCGGCCGCGATGGCCGAACGGATGATGGCCCCCGAAGTGACCGCCGTGATCGACGCGAACCATGCCCTCGGCACCCAGATGCAGATCAATGGCACCCCGACCTTTGTCATTCAGGGCCAGATGCTGCGCGGCTATGCACCCCTCGACGGCATGCGCCAGATCGTGGCCGAGGAACGCGCGGGGTAACTACTCCGCCGCCTGCGCCGCCTCGGCCGCGTCCAGTTCCGCCGCTTTCGCCTCAACCAACTCGACGATATGCTCGATCATCCCGGCATTCCCCAGCTTGTGATGCTGCTTGCCCGCCAGATAGACCATCCCCGACCCCGCCCCGCCGCCCGTAAATCCGATGTCTGTCATCAATGCCTCGCCCGGCCCGTTCACCACGCAGCCGATGATTGACAACGACAGGCTGGTCGTGATGTGCGCCAACCGGTTCTCCAGCGCCGCCACCGTCTGGATCACGTCAAACCCCTGCCGCGCGCAGGACGGGCAGGAAATGATCGTCACCCCCCGGTGCCGCAGCCCGAGGCTTTTCAGGATTTCAAACCCCACCTTCACCTCTTCCACCGGGTCCGCCGACAGCGACACCCGGATCGTATCGCCGATCCCCGCCCAAAGCAGGCTACCCAGACCAATCGCCGATTTCACCGTCCCCGAAGTCAGCCCCCCCGCTTCCGTGATCCCCAGATGGATCGGCGCATCCGTCACATCGGCCAACTGCTGGTACGCCGCCGCCGCCATGAACACGTCACTGGCCTTCACCGAAATCTTGAATTCGTGAAAATCGTTGTCCTGCAACAGCTTGATATGGTCCATCCCGGATTCCACCATCGCATCCGGGCACGGCTCGCCGTATTTCTCCAGCAGATGCCGCTCCAGCGACCCCGCATTCACCCCGATCCGGATCGAACACCCGTGATCCTTCGCCGCCCGCACCACTTCGGCCACGCGTTTCGCATCGCCGATATTGCCCGGATTGATCCGCAGGCAGGCCGCCCCTGCCTCGGCGGCTTCAATCGCCCGTTTGTAATGGAAATGAATATCCGCCACGATCGGCACCGGACTTTCCGCGATGATATGCTTCAACGCCGCCGTCGATTCCTGATCCGGCGTTGAAATCCGCACGATATCCGCCCCGGCCACCGCACAGCGCTGCACCTGTTCCAGGGTCGCCGCCACATCCGTCGTCAGCGTGTTCGTCATCGTCTGCACGGAAATCGGCGCATCCCCCCCCACCGCCACACGCCCCACCATGATCTGGCGCGACTGGCGTCGGTAGATGTTTTTCCAGGGACGGACAGCGTTCAGCGTCATGGGGGAACCTTTGGCAGGGGCCGTTTCCGCCAATCTAATGAATGCCAGGGTCAAGGGCAACGGGTGCCGGATACCGCAGCCGCCCTATTCCGACGGGGCCGCCATTTCCGGCACGACTGCCGCCGCATCGCTGGCATCGGCCACCGCCACCGCCGCCGCAAGGTCGCTGTCCGCCGTCAGATCGGCCAACGCATAGGTCGCTGTCAGATCCGTCGGCGACAGGGCCACATTCTTGATGACCTGCGCCCCCGGTGCCGCAGGCCCATAGGTCTGCCCGTTCACCAGAAAATACACGGATCCGGAATTGCCCGACCGCAGCAAGGCCGCCTGTTCCATCTGCGGGACGACATAACGCTCCCCCGCATCCAGGATCTTCTCGAACATCACCGTGCCGTCCGCTGACGATACCCGCACCCACGACGGGCGCACCGCCAGCAGTTCCACCGCAGGTGCCGCCGCCGCCACCACCTGAACCTGCGCCTCCGCAGCCGGGTCCGCCATCGCCGCAGCCAGGGCCACATCAACGCCCCCCGTTCCGGCCAGCGCCCCGGTTTCACGCGGATTGATCGCCGCAATCGGCCCGTCGCGCGACACCATCACCGGCACGTCCAGCGCCTCGGGCCGGTAAAGCCGGTCCATCAGCGCATCAGACGTATCCGCATCCGCCATCTCAACCGTTTCCGGCGCCGACCGCACCAAGGGGGCCACGCCGTCAATATTTCCAAGCGGGTCAATATCCGCCACAACCGACGGTGCCTGATCCACCGGTGCCAGCTGCACCCGCTGCACTTCCTGCAACACCGACCAGCCGCCATAGCCCAGCCCGCCAATCAACAGCAACAACACCAGAACCGACCCGACTGCCCCCGGCTCGATCCGCGCAAAGGCGCTTTGCTGGCGCGGGATGAACATGGCATTCGGATCGCCCAAGGGGTCGCGCACATCGCCAGACACCCGGCTGCGCACCGCCGTGATCGCCGCCGTGCTGGCCGCCGCCGACATGCCGTGCGCCACTTCGAACCGCGCTTCGGTGCAGAAACGGTGGAAACTGTCATCCGGGTCCATCCCCAGATAGCGCGAATAGGATCGCACATAACCCGCCACGAACCCCGGCGTCTCGAACGCCGAAATGTCGCAGTTTTCAATGGCCGCGATATAAGTCGCCTTGATCTTCAATTCGCGCTGAACATCCAGCAGGGACTTGCCCAAAGTGGCCCGTTCACCCCGCATCACATCGCCCAGGCGAAGTTCAAAATCGTCGAAACCCTTCGGCTTATCCGCCTCAGTCGTCGAAGGCTTCGCCTTGCGCCAGATCATGCACCCCGTCCCGTTTCGTCTTTAGCAGCCTCGACTCGGTGTGAACCCGACTCATAGCCGTCCCTATTGGGTTTAAATTAGCATAGGGCAAGGGCTTTTGCATATGCACAACCTTGACTTTTATCGCGTCGGCACAAAGCTGCGCAGTTTTTCGGATTGCCGCGTCGTCATGCGCGCCCGACAACAGGCAGGCGCACCTTGCGCTTCCAGACGCGCCCGTATCTCAACCCCTTGCTGATCACCGCATGCCAGCCACATGATGTGCCCTGAAAACCCGCCTGCCGGGTATGCCGCTGTCATAATAACACGCAGGTTGTTTGCGCAGCATTCCCTGTTTCATGCCGCCTTCCTGCACCCATAAACCGCCGTCCTTCCCTTACGTTGCTCTTCAATATTGTGCAGTTGCAGCATTTCGCGCCGCTCTGCATCTTTTGCCCGCGTAAAGCGGCTGTTGAACTTGTGCCAATGCCCCGTTACGTCAGTCAAAACACCCTGCAGGAGCGGATGATGACCCTGGACGCCGTGCTGACGCAGATCGACGATACCCTGACCGACGCCATCGCGCGTCTGTTCGATCTTTTGCGGATCCCCTCGATTTCCACCGATCCTGCCTTCAAGGGCGATTGCGCCCGCGCCGCAGACTGGCTGGTGGCGGACCTGACCGCCCTCGGCTTCACCGCCGCAAGCCGCCCCACGCCCGGCCACCCCATGGTGGTCGCCCATTGTGACGGCCCGGACGGCCCGAACCCGCATTTCCTGTTCTACGGCCATTATGACGTGCAGCCCGTCGATCCCCTGTCACTCTGGACCCGCGACCCCTTTGATCCCGTCATCGAAGACACCCCCAAAGGCCGCGTCATCCGCGCGCGCGGATCATCGGATGACAAGGGCCAACTGATGCCGTTTCTTGAGGCCTGCCGCGCCTGGCGCGCCGTCCACGGCCATCTGCCCTGCCGCCTCACGATTTTTCTTGAGGGGGAAGAGGAATCCGGCTCCCCCTCGCTCATCCCCTTCATGGTCGAAAACGCAACCGAACTGCGTGCCGATGTCGCCCTGATCTGCGACACCGGCCTTTACGACGATACCACCCCCACCATCGTCACCATGCTGCGCGGCCTGCTGGGCGAGGAATTCACCATCCACGGCCCGAACAAAGACCTGCATTCCGGCATGTTCGGCGGTGCAGCCATCAACCCGATCCGCGTCATCACCCGCATTCTGGCGGGTCTGCACGATGATCAGGGCCGCGTCACCCTGCCCGGCTTTTATGATGACGTGGATGAACTGCCCGATGCCATCCGCGCGCAGTGGCAGAACCTCGCCTTTGATCACGCAAAATTCCTGGGCGATGTCGGCCTGTCGCATCCGGCAGGCGAGGTGGACCGCACCCCCCTCGAAATGATCTGGTCGCGTCCCACCTGCGAAATCAACGGCATCCTCGGCGGCTATACCGGCGACGGGTTCAAGACCGTTCTGCCCGCCAAAGCCACCGCCAAGGTCAGCTTCCGCCTCGTCAGCCGTCAGGATCCCGACAAGATCCGCGCGGCCTTTCGCGCCTATGTCACCAGCCAGTTGCCCCCCGACTGCACCGCTGACTTCCACGACCACGGCGCAAGTCCCGCCAGCGTGATGCAGATCGACCACCCGGCGTTTGAGGCCGCCCGCAAGGCACTGGGCGACGAATGGGGCCGCACGGCCGCCTATGTCGGCGCGGGCGGGTCAATTCCGATTGCGGGTTACTTCAAGACCCATCTGGGCATGGACGCCATGCTGATCGGTTTTGCCCGCGACAATGACCAGATCCACAGCCCGAATGAAAAATATGATGTCGATTGTTTCCACAAGGGCATCCGGTCCTGGGCCCGGATACTGGATCGACTGACCCGCTGATCCCCTGATAAAAGGCCGCGCCATGCAGATTGTCATCAGATCGGCCCAGCCGGGCGACCAAACAGCATGGCGTCCGCTCTGGGCGGATTATCTGGACTATTACGAACAGACGCTCGACCCGGGCGTCACCGACCACACCTGGACCCGGATCATGGACGCTGCCTCCCCCCTGTCCGCGCGTCTGGCGTTTGTCGATGGCCTGTGCCTTGGCTTTGCCATCCACCTTCACCACCCCTCCACCTGGGTCGCAGGCGACGATTGTTATCTGGAGGATTTGTTTGTCAGCCCGCCCGCACGCGGCAAAGGCCTGGGCCGCGCCCTGATCGACGATCTGATTGCGATTGCGCGCGGGCAGGGCTGGCATCGGCTGTATTGGCATACCGACCAGAACAACACCCGCGCTCAGGCGCTTTACAACCAGTATGTCCTGCCTGACGGCCATATCCGGTATCGCCTGAAACTTCAGCCCGCCTGAATCATTTTTTGCGCCTGTCTTGAACTGGTCCCTGATCTCGCCCTTCGGTCTTTTTTACTCAACCGCCCGACACCCAATCCACCAGTGCACCGTCGTCTATCGGCTGCATCACATCCATGTTCGCCAGGAACCCCGCATAATCCAGACGCGAAATTGCTTCCAGATCGTTCCAGCGCGGCTTGAAATCGGCGCGTGGCCGCCGGATCACCGCTGTCTGCGGATTGCCCGCCCCCATGATCGTGCGGTAATCCAGATTGGGGAAAAAGTCATGGATTGCCATCACGACCTTGCACACATCCCCATGCCAGTTCCGGCCCGCCAGATTGTGCCGTTTGCGCATCTGGTTCGAAAGCCGCTGGTCGGGGATCATCGAAACCATATCCGACGGCACCGTATCGTCAATCACCACAACCGTTCCCGCATGCGACAGCACCTGACTGGCGCACAAGTCCCGGAACGTCTGCGCAAAGGTGTGCAATCCGTCCAGAAAGATCAGATCATACGGTTTCGCATCCGGCGGCCCCCTAAAGAACTGATCCGACGTCTGGCTGAAAAACTGGCGATTGGGGCGCGCCTCGGTTGCCGGATCGAACCGGAAATTCGGATCGACCGCATGCATCTCCGCAAAATCCAGGTTCAGAAAGGTCTGCCCTTTCAACACCCCCACTTCCAGATACCGCCGCGCCCCGATGGCCGCCCCGATCCTGGTCAACCTGTCCACCGTCCGCCGATTCTGCGGGCTGAAAGGATCCACCGGCGCTACTGCACGAAGCTCAGTATCAGGCATGGTCGGCATGTTCCTTCATGTGGCAGTGCAGGACATCGGGGGAAATCTGGCGCGGTTGACGGGGCTCGAACCCGCGACCCCCGGCGTGACAGGCCGGTACTCTAACCAACTGAGCTACAACCGCGTGCAACCCCCCGGACCCAAGCCCGAACGTAGGGGCGGTATTAGGCAAGGGCCGGGACAAGGTCAAGCGGTTCTGACAGCGAAGTTGCGAAACTGCCGACGAAAGTCCGGCAGCTACCGCTCCGGTGCCGGAATGAACTCTGCATCATCCCCCGCTGGCAGTTGGAACCGCCCATGCGCCCAGTCACCCGCGCGCCATGCCTCCCGCGCCGCCTCGATCCGCTCCTTTGACGACGCCACGAAGTTCCACCAGATATGGCGCGGCCCGTCCATCGTCGCCCCGCCCAACAGCATCACCCGCGCCCCCTGATCCCCCGCCCGCACCGAAACCGCATCTCCCGGGCGAAAGACCAGCATCCGCCCCGCCTCGAACACCTGCCCCGCCACGCTCACCGATCCGCTCAGGACATAGACCCCCCGGTCCTCGTGATTGTCCGGCATCGGCAGGCTGGCCCCCGCCACCAGCACCGCATCCGCATAGAACATCTCCGACGGTGTCGGCGTCGGGGCCGTGGCCCCGTAAACCGACCCCAGGATCAGGCGCAGGGATTTCTCCTCCCCCTCGATCAGCGGCAATTCCCCCGCCCCGGCATGCGCGAACGCCGCCGCATCATCCTCGCGGTCCTTCGGCAGCGCGATCCAGCTTTGCAATCCCAGCAGGCTTTGCGGGCCCGCCCGCCCCGGGCCGTCCATCCGTTCCGAATGCGTGATCCCCTGCCCCGCCAGCATCAGGTTCACCGCCCCCGGCTCGATCCAGGCATCCGTTCCCAGACTGTCCCGATGGTGAATGCGCCCCCGCATCAGATAGGTCACGGTGGCCAACCCGATATGCGGATGCGGGCGCACATCAATTCCTGCCCCCGTCAGAAACTCTGCCGGGCCCATCTGATCAAAGAAAATGAACGGCCCCACCATCTGCCGCGCCACGGAAGGCAAGGCCCTTCGCACCTCGAACCCGCCCAGATCGCGCGCCCGCGCCACGATCACGGTTTCAATCGCATCCACCCCATCCCCAACAGGGATCGACGGATCAAGCGCGGGGTTCCAGCTCATCTGCGTCTCCTTTTGCTGACCACAAGATATGCCAACACAGCCACGATTTCACCGCCCCACAGCGCGCGCAGGATGTGCAAAAAAACAGACAGGCCGCCGGGCTTTTCCGTTGATGCCATTGAACAGAATGCCCTAGGGTTCCACAGACGATTTTTCAAAATGGACATTCCGTGCCCCTGATTTCGATTGCCCATAAAACGGCCCATCTCAAACACGCCTTCGTCGTCCATTCGCTGCGCCAGCACTGGCTCGACGCGGGCCTTGACGTCCATGTCGGTCGTCGCTTTCACGCTGATGCCGACCTATGCCTGCTGCACCTCGATCAGACACGGATCAGCCCTGCCCGCATTCCGCCTGCCCCCGACGGCGTGCGCATGCTGAATGGCCGCGTCCTCGACATCTCAAAGCGGCGCTTTTCAACCCTTCTTCTGACCCCTGACAGCGATTGGCAGGGGCCCGTCATCATCAAGACCGACCTGAACCATTTCGGCGCGCCCGAACACGGGCACACGCCAAAAGGCTGGCGCGCGTGGGCGGGGGCCAAGGCTGCACAGATCTCATGGCGCCACGCCGGTCGGTTGCCGCACAAGACCTATCCCGTCGTCGCCCATCTGCGAAAGGTGCCCGGCTGGGTCTGGCGGGACCAAAGCCTCGTTGTCGAAAAATTCATGCCCGAACGGGACGGCGATTTCTATTGCCTGCGCGGCTGGATGTTTCTTGGCAGCCGCGGCTATGGCTGGCGGCTGTTTTCGACCGACCCGCTGGTCAAGACCGGCACAATGGTCAAGTACGAATACATCGACGAACACCCCCCCTTCCTGCAGCAACTCCGCGCCGAAAATGACTTTGATTTTGGCAAATTCGATTATGTGGTGCAGGACGGCGTGCCGATCCTGCTCGACGCAAACAAGACACCCGGATTTTCGGGCGATCCGCGATCCCCCCGGATCACCGATATGGCCAAAGGAATATGGGACTATCTGGGATGACCTGTCTTATGCCCTCGGTCGCGGTCGACAGACTGTTCCCGCCCCTGACCGCGTTCATGGCGCGAACCGATCTGACACAGACCCGCCTTCTGGGCTACCGCAAGATCAATCTGGATGCTGTGACCACCGTTGCCGCAGGTCTGCTGAACGGACGCCCGACCGTGCGCCACCGCTCGGGCGTCACCGGATTGATTATGCAGACCTATGCCCGTGCCGGTCTGCGGGTGGCCGAAGATATTCGGCCCTACGACACCCGCGATCAGGCCGAATCCGCCGCCGATGCCCTGATTGCGCGCGGCTGCCGCCTGCTTGGGGCCTATCCGCATCCCGCAGGGCGTTATGCCGACGCAGCACTGCTTGTGCCTCCCGCGCTCTGGCATCGCCTGAACGCCAAGGACCACCTGCCTGACATCGTGCCGCCCGAAAATCTGATGTCGCGTCAGACCATCCCCCTCGCCGCGCTCGCCGACAGGAACTTTGATGCCCCGGTCTGGCTCAAGGCCGCAGGAAGCCATCCCACCGGCTGGGGATTTGCGGTGCGCTATTGCCCCGACCGCAAGACCCTGATGAACGCCATCGCCGATTTTCGCGCAATGCCGGGCGTCACCCATATCATCGCCGAAGCCGACGCTCAGACCGAACACTGCTGGTGCGCC
>JANMDH010000313.1:0-3891 GCA_031376195.1 Gemmobacter sp.
TTCCTGTCGCTGGTTGTCGAGTATAAGCACAAAATCGGTTTCAAGGGTCCGATTTTGATTGAACCCAAGCCCAAGGAACCGACGGTCCACCAATACGACTATGACGTGGCTTCGATCTATGGCCTGCTCAAGTCCTACGGCCTGGAAAACGATGTGAAGCTGAACATCGAACAAAACCATGCGATACTCGCAGGCCACACGTTCCAGCATGAAATCGCACTCGCCTCGGCCCTTGGCATTTTCGGCTCCATCGACATGAACCGGAACGATTATCAGTCGGGCTGGGATACGGACCAGTTCCCCAACAATCACGCGGAAAAGGCGCTGGCCTTCTACGAAATTCTGCGTGCGGGCGGCTACAAGACCGGCGGGACGAACTTTGACGCGAAAGTGCGGCGTCAGTCGCTCGATCCCGCAGACCTGATCCTCGCGCATGTCGGCGGCATGGACACCTGCGCGCGGGCACTGAAATCGGCGGCGGCGATGCTGGCGGATGGCGGGTTGGAAAAGGCCCGCGCGGATCGTTATTCCGGCTGGAACACGGCGGCGGCCAAGGCAATGCTGGCGGGCGATCTGTCCACCGCAGCGGCGCGGGTGCCAAATGAAAAGATCGAACCGCAACCAAAGTCGGGACGTCAGGAGCGGCTGGAAAATCTGGTGAACCGGTTCGTGTGAGGACATCACCTCACAAAGCCTTCACGGCAAATTAAATCCTGTTCCCGCTTGAGCGGGGGGCCGAGCACAGATAACGTCACGCGGCTGTCGTTGCATTTACGCGTTGGGTTCATACCCCGAAAACGGCCCGGACGTAGGCGAGGGGCAAGTCAGCACATAGTCGGCTGTTGGCTCTTTGGCCATGCGCCCGAACAATGCATTCAACGCCCGAGGATCCCATGCCCTACACCCCGCTCGATACCCGTTATGACCGCATGATCTACCGCCGCTGTGGCAATTCCGGCCTGAAACTGCCTGCCATCAGCCTCGGCCTCTGGCACAACTTCGGCAATGACACCCCGCATGACACCAAACGCGCCATCTGCCGGACGGCCTTCGACCACGGCATCACGCATTTCGATCTCGCCAACAACTACGGCCCGCCCGCAGGCTCCGCCGAAGAGGCGTTCGGCGATATCCTCAAGACCGATTTCAAATCTCACCGGGATGAACTGATCCTTTCGTCCAAGGCCGGCTATCACATGTGGAACGGCCCTTACGGCGAATGGGGGTCGCGCAAATATCTCATCGCCTCCTGCGACCAGTCCTTGAAACGCCTCGGCACCGATTACGTCGACATCTTCTATTCCCACCGTTTCGACCCCGACACCCCGCTTGAGGAAACCATGGGCGCGCTTGACCACATCGTCCGGTCCGGTCGCGCGCAGTATGTCGGCATCTCCAGTTACAATTCCGAACGCACCCGTCAGGCCGCCGCCATTTTGCGCGACCTCGGCACACCCTGCCTCATCCACCAGCCCAGCTATTCGATCCTGAACCGCTGGGTCGAAACCGATGGGCTGAAAGACACGCTCAGGGAATTCGGCATCGGCTCCATCGCCTTTACCCCCCTCGCACAAGGCATCCTCACGAAAAAATACCTGAACGGCATCCCCGACGGTAGCCGCGCCGCACAGGGCAAATCGCTCGACCCCGCCGTCATCACCCCGCGCGCCATCGCTTCGGTCAAGGCGCTGGATGCCATGGCGCAACAGCGCGGCCAGACCCTGGCCCAGATGGCCCTCGCCTGGGTCTTGCGCAACGGCGGCATCACCACGGCGCTGATCGGCGCGTCGAGATCCGAACAGGTCACCGATTGCTGCGGTGCTATCGCCAATCTGGACTTCACCGCCGAAGAACTGGTGCAGATCGACCGGATTTCCGAAGAAAAGGATGTGAACCTCTGGGCCAAATCCTCGTCTGACTGAGCCCTTCCGCGCATCAGCGCAGGGCCGCTGCGCGCGGATGCCCGTTATCCGCGCACGGGTCCGGGCCTATGTCATGCCGGCATCAAGGGGAACGCGCATGGGCATGCTGGTTGACGGAAAATGGCAGACGACCTGGTACGACACCAGATCCACTGGCGGCGCTTTTCAACGCAAGGCCGCAAGCTTCCGCAACTGGATCACTCCGGATGGCCGCCCCGGCCCCACTGGCACGGGCGGTTTCGCCGCCGAAACCCGGCGCTACCACCTTTACGTTTCGCTCGCCTGTCCCTGGGCCCACCGCACCCTGATCTTCCGCGCGCTCAAGGGCCTGACGGATCACATCGCAATTTCCATCGTCCATCCCGACATGCTTACCGATGGCTGGACGTTTGCCGCCGATTTTCCGGGTGCCACAGGCGATACGCTGTTCCACCAGCCCTTCCTGCGCGACATCTATCTCAAGGCCGATCCCGGCATTTCCACCCGCGTCACCGTGCCGGTCCTGTGGGATACAAAAACCAACACCATCGTCAGCAACGAATCCTCCGAAATCATCCGCATGTTCAATTCCGCCTTTGACGCCATCACCGGCAACACCGCCGACTATTGGCCTGCCGATTTGCAAAAGCCCATCGAACCCCTCAACGCCCGCATCTATGACACCGTGAACAACGGCGTCTACAAGGCCGGTTTCGCCACCACACAAGCCGCCTATGACGCGGCGGTGCGTCCCCTGTTCGACAGTCTGGATTGGCTGGAAAGTCACCTGTCATCAAACCGCTATCTGATGGGCGACCGTGTGACCGAGGCGGACTGGCGGTTGTTCACCACCCTGATCCGGTTCGATCCCGTCTATCACCTGCATTTCAAATGCAACCGCCGCCGGATTGTAGATTACCCGAACCTGTGGGCCTACACACGCGAATTTTATCAATGGCCCGGGGTCGCTGCGACGGTGGATTTCCACCACATCATCCGGCACTACCATTACAACCACGAGACGATAAATCCCTACCGGATCATCCCGATCAATCCAGTTCTGGACTACATGGCGCCACACGGACGGGGCTAAGCAACAGTCAGTCGATGATCGAAAAGTCTGATGCAACCATCTTCAGGCCGGCGGTCACTTGCGCAAAGATGATCTTGTCGGCACCGCCCACGCCATCGGCATCGTAGAACAACTTGCCGGTGCTGCGTTCGTAAACGATCCGGTCGTCGGCATCCAAGGCTGCTGAGCCAACACGAAAAGCCGCGCCGTCAAGTATGCCACTCAGCAGGTTGGCAAAGACCCCATCGTCAAGTGAAATCTTGTCAATGCCCGACTTGAAATCACCTATGATATCGCGGTTGGCCGTGCCGAGCACCGTGTCGAATTCGAAACGGTCAGCGCCAAGTCCCCCAAACAGCTTGTCGCGTCCTTCGCCACCGTTCACGATGTCTTGGCCCCTGCCCGCCTGAATGACGTCAGCCCCGCCGAGCGCACGAATGGTGTCGCCACCGATTGAACCGATCACAGTATCTGCCTTGCCAAACATGAGGTCGTTTAACGTATCAAAGTCTCGATCCTGTCCTGCCGCGAAAAGATCGAAGGCCGAGATGTTCAAAGCAGATGCGCGCATCTGCACTTCGCCGGGATTGCGCAGGACCAGACCCGTTATCGTTCCTGCCGCTACCGACGGAGGCAATGCAACAGGGCCACTGACAACAATCCCGCTGCCCAAAAAGAACGTGCCGACTCCAATGCCCAGCCCATCAAGCCAGATACGGTCAGAAGTAATGCTTATGGATGGATAGATCTGGAAGGAATATGATGGTAACCACAGTTCGACGCCAAACCTGTCAGAACTGTACAACGTAAATTTCGCCATCACTTACCCTCAAGTTTACCACTCGATTGATTGCATAAGACCATTGCGGCGACCAGCAAATGATTTGGAACCTAACGTCATTTGATGCTCGCCGTCAC
>JANMDH010000334.1:0-3062 GCA_031376195.1 Gemmobacter sp.
AGCGCATCGGAAATGCGGTTCGACAATTCGCGGTAGCGTTCCGCCTTGTCATGCTCCGCAAATCCCAGCGTCCACGCGTGCACCCGGTGAATGTCGGCAAAGCCCCCGGTGGAAAAGGCGCGCAGCAGGTTCAGGCTGGCCGCCGCCTGCGTATACGCCTGCAGCATCCGTGCCGGATCAGGGATCCGCGCATCAGCGGTGAAATCGAACCCGTTGATGATGTCCCCGCGATAACTCGGCAGTTCCACCCCGCCGATCACCTCGGTTCCGGCTGATCGTGGTTTCGCGAACTGCCCCGCCATGCGGCCCACCTTCACCACCGGAACCTTGGCCCCGTACGTCAGCACGACCGCCATCTGCAGCATCACGCGGAACGTGTCGCGGATGTTGTCCGCGCTGAATTCCGCGAAGCTTTCCGCGCAGTCGCCGCCCTGCAACAGGAAGGCCTTGCCCTCGGCCGCCGCCCCCAACGCCTTTTTCAGACGCCGCGCCTCGCCCGCAAACACCAGCGGCGGATATTTTGCCAGCTGCGCCTCAACCGCCTGCAGGGACGTTGCATCGAGATAATCCGGCATCTGCACGCGCGGTTTCGCGCGCCAGTCAGATTTCGTCCATCCAATCGTCATTTTCGACCTCCGTCACCCGCAATTTGGACGCGGGTATAGGGGATTTGTTACCGCGCTGCAAAGGGCGAAATCGACATTTTACGGGTGTATAGGCCTTGTGGAGGGGCATAAACACTGTAGGCTTGCGCCATAAACGACACAAAAAGGTCGCATCATGTCATTCTCTGAGCAGCGGGCAACCCAGATCCGCAAGGATCAAGGTCCCCGGCGCTTTGTCTTTCTGCTGCTGGATCGGTTCACCTTACTGTCGTTCGCAAGTGCCATCGAACCTTTGCGCATCGCAAACTACGTGGCCAGCGACGTGCTTTATTCCTGGGTTCTGGCAGGCGAAAATGGGGATGAGGCGGTCAGTTCAAACGGCGCGGCATTCAAACTGGATATGGGGCTGGATGAACTGGGACGCGAAGACACGCTGTTTGTTTGCGGCGGGATGGATGCACCACGATCGGCGACGCGGGCGGTTGTCGCCTGGCTGCGCCGTGAGGCGCGGCGCGGCGTCACTGTCGGGGGCCTGTGCACAGGGGCCTACACGGTGGCCAAGGCGGGGCTTCTGGACGGGAAAAAAGCCACGATCCACTGGGAAAATCAGGATGGGTTCCTGGAAGAATTTGACAAGGTCAACCTGACGAAATCAGTGTTCGTCATCGACGGCAATCGCCTGACCAGCGCGGGGGGCACGGCCTCGCTCGACCTGATGCTGAAAATCATTGCTGAAGACCACGGCGAAGAACTGGCAAATACCGTGGCCGACCAGTTGATCTATTCAGCGATCCGCACCGATCAGGATACACAGCGCCTGTCGATCCCGACGCGGATCGGTGTCCGGCATCCCAAGCTGAGCCAGGTCATCCAGATGATGGAAAGCAACATCGAAGACCCGATCAGCCCGGCCGATCTGGCCGATGACGTGGGCATGTCCACGCGTCAGCTGGAACGCCTGTTCCGGCGCTATCTCAACCGGTCGCCCAAACGATATTACATGGAACTGCGCCTGCAAAAGGCGCGTAATCTGCTGATGCAGACGGATATGAGCGTGATTAACGTCGCCCTTGCCTGCGGTTTCGCCAGCCCGTCGCATTTTTCCAAATGCTACCGTTCGCATTACAACACGACCCCCTACCGCGAACGCGGCACCCAAGGGTCTTCGGGTCTGCCCGGTGGGCGGCTGTCGATTTAGGTCACCGCGACATCCGATAAACAGCCCCGTTCCCGACCGACAGGAACCAGATCGCCCCGTCCGGCCCTTCGCGCACATCGCGGACGCGTCCTGTTTCGGGGCCTTCAATCCGCTCCTCGGCATAACCGTCATCCGGGTCCAACCGCGACACATAGTCGAACTTCAGGCTGCCCGTGAACACATCTCCCTGCCATTCCGGGAACATCCTGCCGGAATGGATCATCAGGCCAGATGGCGCGATGGACGGGTCCCAGTAATGCACTGGTTGCTCCATTCCTTCCGCCTCGGTCCCGACGCCGATCTTGCTGTCGTCATAATCCTTGCCAAAACTGATCACTGGCCAGCCATAATTCGCCCCCGCCTCCACCCGGTTCAGTTCGTCCCCGCCTTGTGCCCCGTGTTCCACGACCCACAACTGCCCCGCACCGTCCACTGCAGCACCCTGCGGATTTCTGTGGCCCGTCGAATGCACCCCGCCCAAGGCCCCGTTGATCGCGGTCAAGGGTGATCCCTCCCGCGACAGATGGATCACCTTGCCATTCGCCAGCGCCGGGTCCTGCGCCAGATCCGCCGATCCGCGTTCGCCACTGGTCACAAACAGACTGCCATCCGCCGCCTCTACCACCCGTGATCCGAAATGCCGCCCGCTCGGGTCGGGAACCGGGTCGCTGAATAAAACCGTGAACCCGGTCAAACCCGTCCCATCCGCCGATAAAGTTCCACGCCCAAGCGTCGTCACGCCGCCCCCGGCCACAGGGCGTGCATACGTCAGAAACACATGCCGCGTCTGGGCAAAATCGCGCGGAATCATCACATCCAGCAAACCACCCTGCCCTTCTGCGTAAACCTCAGGCACGCCCTGCACTGCCGCAACGGCCCCGCCGCTTCCCGAAAATCGCAGCAGCCGCCCCTCGCGTTCGGTGATCAGGAACGACCCGTCGGGCAGAAACGCCAACCCCCAAGGCTCGGTCAAACCAGTGGCCATCGTTGTCAGTTGCAGTTTGCCCAACGATGTCTCGACCGGCGCCTCCGCCCGTGCCACGCCATGAACGGCTAAAACGACACCAAGGATCAAACCCGCAAACAGCCTCATCTGCCACGCTCCTTTTTGTGCCACGCTCCTTTTTGCTCTCACAACATAGTAAGGCCGTGTTGCAGGCCAAGCGCACATTGAACGGCTGGCGCGAATGTGATTGTGGATCGCCTGAACAATCCCGAACTGGCCTTGCCTATTGTCCGTGTTTTAGACGCTTTTCTTT
>JANMDH010000344.1:0-2511 GCA_031376195.1 Gemmobacter sp.
CAACTGTCAGCTGATAAAGCGACAGATGATCTGCCGCCATCGACAGGGCTTCGGTCAATTCCGCCTGCCATTGATGCAGGGTCTGGTCCTGCCGCGCATAAATCAGATCAAAACTCACCCGATCAAAACTTTGACGCGCGATGTCCAGTGCCTTCCACCCATCTGCCACGGAATGCAACCGACCCAAACGTCGCAAATCGGCATCGTTCAACGCCTGAAATCCCATCGACAGGCGGTTCACCCCCGCCGAACGATATCCTTGAAACCGCCCAGCCTCGACTGACCCCGGATTCGCCTCCAGCGTGATCTCGATATCATTGGCCAATGACCAGGTTTGCCCAACCCGATCAAGAATGGCCGCAACCAGCGCAGGCTCCATCAGCGATGGCGTGCCCCCGCCAAAAAACACGGAATTCAGAACGCGCCCTTTGGTCAGGGCACCCACCCGGTCAATCTCGCTTAAATACGCCCGTTGCCATCGCGACTGGTCGATGTTCGCCGCGACATGGCTGTTGAAATCGCAATAGGGGCATTTCGACTGACAAAAGGGCCAATGCAGATACAGGCCAAAGCCGCCATGCCGCCAGTCTTCCACAGATTATCCCTTGAATGCCGTGATTTCTATTTCGATCAGCATTTCACGTCGAATCAAACCCGCGACAATCATTGTCGCAGCAGGCCGGACCTCGCCCAGATGCGCCCCCAAAATAGGGATCACGGCCTCCACCAGATCGGCATCCGTCACCGTATACTGCACGCGCACAATATCGCCCATCTCGAATCCGGCTTGCTCCAAAACCGAGGAAATCGTTTTGAAACAATTCATTGCCTGATCGCCAATTCTTTCAGGCATGATCATTGTCGCGTAGTCATACCCCGTCACACCCGATACAAAGCACCAGCCGCCCTTCACCACAGCCCTGCTATACCCCATCGTTGCCTCAAACGGTGATCCCGTCGATATCCGCTTCATGAAAAACACCCCTCCACTAGATTTCGAAACGCATCTGCGCGATGACTGATCTGGTTTTTGGCCCAGCGGTCCATTTCGCCGAATGTGACCATATGACCGTCCGGCTGAAAGATCGGGTCATACCCATGCCCCTGATCCCCCCGCATCGGCCACACCACTTGGCCCGGCATCACGCCTTCGAACACCTCATCCCTGCCATCCGGCCACGCCAGCACTAGTGTACATCGAAACTGTGCCTTTCTGGGATAGGGGGCTTCTTCCGCCTCCAGCGCCTGCCACGCTCGCATCATGGCCAGCGCAAAATCCCGTCCCTGCGGCGTCTCGGCCCAGTCCGCCGTATAGACCCCCGGCGCACCGTCCAGCGCATCAATTGAAATCCCGCTGTCATCCGCCAGCGACGGCAACCCGGTGGCCTGTGCTGCTGCATGCGCCTTGATCCGCGCATTCCCGACGAACGTCGTCTCCGTCTCGGCCGGTTCGGTCAGACCAAGGTCAGCCGCTGAAAGGACAGCAATCGCAAATGGCACAAGCAAGGCCGCGATTTCTTCCTGTTTGCCGCGGTTATGCGTTGCCACCACTAGTCTGTCGCCTTGAAATTTGCGCATGCATCAGCCTATGGCCGCCTTCTGCGCCGCCACCAGGGCCTTACAGCCCAATTCCGACAAGTCCAGCAGACCCATCATTTCCTCCCGCGAAAAACTTGCCCCTTCCGCCGACATCTGCACCTCGATCAACCGACCTGCGCCCGTCAACACGAAGTTCCCATCTGTCCCTGCAGCCGAATCTTCGTTGTAGTCCAGATCCAGCACCGGCTGCCCCGCATAAATTCCGCACGAAATTGCCGCCACATGATCCAGGATCGGGTCCGAATGAATTGCCCCGGTCGCCAGCAGTTTGTTCACCGCCAGACGCAAGGCCACCCAGCCCCCCGTGATGGCAGCACAGCGTGTGCCCCCGTCGGCCTGCAGCACATCGCAGTCGATCACGATCTGCCGCTCGCCCATCGCGCTCCGGTCCACACCTGCCCGCAACGCGCGCCCGATCAGCCGCTGAATTTCTTGTGTCCGCCCGGATTGCTTGCCTGCCGCCGCCTCGCGCCGGTTCCGGCTGTTTGTCGCCCGCGGCAGCATCCCATACTCCGCCGTCACCCAACCAAGGCCTGTATTCTTCAGAAAGGCAGGTGCCTTGTCTTCAATCGTCGCTGAACACAGCACGTGTGTTTCCCCGACCTTGATCAGGCACGATCCTTCAGCATGTTTCATTACCCCGGTTTCAATGAAGATGAGCCGTGGTTCATTCAGATTTCTACCAGAAGGGCGCATCAGAATTTCCTTTGTTAAGTTGCCGCCAAATACGCCCCACAAGGGCCCTGATGCAACCCTGATTGACGCGCACCACCACCTGCCGCTAATCTGCCTTGCCTTGAAAGGTCTGCCCCATGACTGACGGCTCAAATCTTTTGTCCGAAATGACCGATCGCTCCCGCGAAGTGTTTCGTCGCGTCGTCGAAGGCTACCTTGATAGTGGTGATCCCGTCG
>JANMDH010000378.1:0-3570 GCA_031376195.1 Gemmobacter sp.
GCCCCCCCCGCAGAACATCCCGCCCGGCCCCGCCGTCCAGACTGTCATCGCCCGCACCGCCAAACAGATGATCCCTACCTTCATTCCCGTGGATCCGGTCATTCCCGGCACCGCCCCGCACCTGATCGCCCCCGCCATCCCCTGTCAGAACATTGGCCCCCGTGTCGCCTGTGATTCGATCGGCCCGCGCCCCGCCAATCACCACCTCGAACCCGCCGATCTGCAAAACCTGACCCTGCGCCATCCCGCCGCCCGTTTGCAGGTTCACCTGAACCGCCCCGCCCGATGCGGCGAAATTCAGCACATCATGGCCACCGTCCGTGTCGATCAGGATTGCGCGTGCCGGGTCGGCCTGCGCCAGCCGTCCAAAGGCGCGCGTGATGTATTGGCTGTCGTCGGCCCCGTCAAAATCACCGTAAAAATCAAGACGGGCCGAGGCCAGCACCAACCCCGCATTTCCCGCCGGATGCGACAGTTCCAACTGCCAGGTTCCCGTCACATCCTCGCCCCGGTGGGCGGCGGTCGAAAAGCGGTGGTTCAGAACGGTCCGCCCGCCTGCGGCCGTCATATTTTCCGTCACCACACTGCGCGTCCCGTCGGGCGAGATCAGTTCGATCCGCAAATTGCGCAGATCGGAATCCGTCAGGTTCAGCGTCAGTTCGACCCAATCGAGGGTGACGGCAGGCCCGGCGGCCATCGACAGGGTCAGCACGGTTTGGCCCGTCGGGAGGGCGGTGCTGCCCCCGAAATCCGCCGACAGATGTTGTTCGTTCGCCGCTGTGGATTGTGCTGTCCAATGCCGCGCAAGACGCACCGCCGCTTCGGCGTCCAGCCGGCCGAACCCGAGGGTCCGGTCAAACACCAGTCCCCCGCCGTTCACATGCCCCGCCCCGTTGATCTGCGCCCCCCCGCCATCGGACGGGCGCGCCGAAATCGCGAGAATATCCTGCACGTCGCGGTAGCCAAGCCGGGGGTTCACCTGAAGCATCAGGGCGATGGCTGACGACACGAGCGGGGCCGCGAATGACGTGCCCGATACTGTGGCAACCCCGCTTGCGCCCGCGCCCTGGCCATCGGCGGTGATCAGGCCCTGCCCGGGGGCGGACAGCAACACCGCCGTCCCCGGGGTGGAAAAGAACGCGGCACGCCCTGTCGCGTCCGTCGCCCCGACGGCAATCGTCATCCGGCTGTTGGCAAGGCTGTGAAAATTCACATCATCGCCGTGATTGACGCCGTCCAGCATCAGTTTGCCGTTGCCCGCTGCAAAGACCACATTGGTGCCCAGCCCGTCGCGCCCGTTGGTCACCACGTCGGTCAGGGCAGCGGCGACCGGGCGATAGCCCGCTTGCCCAAAGCTGTCCGCGAACGCGCCGGGCACGCCCCAACTGTTGTTGGACACATCGACCGCCTTTTGTGCCGTCAGCAGGCCCGCCAGTTCCGCAGGGTTCAGGGGGGCTTGCAGGCGCAGAACGGATGCGATGATCTGCGCATCGGGTGCTGCGCCGATGCCCCCGGCCTGATTGCCGCCCAGCCCCGCGATCAGCCCGGCCACATGGGTGCCGTGGTCCGTCGCGCCGCCATCCAGCAGCCCGGGGTCAGTCCCCGCCCCGGATTGCCCAGCCGTGATGGCGGCGAACAGATCGACATGGCCCGCATTAACCGGATCGTCGATCATCCCGACAACCACGCCCCCGCCTTTCGCCAGTGCCCATGCCTGCGCAAAATTGGCCCCGCCGGGCCCATCCAGAAGCCACCAATGGCTTTCCGGCACCTGCACCCGATTGTCCATTACCGCATGACCCGGCCAAAGCCGGTCGTGCCACACCCGCACCCACCCATCGCAAACCCACCCTATTACCCCCACCCCTGGGGGAACCACGCAGACACGATGCGCGGGGCATGCTTAACCGGCAGTGAATTCCGGGTGCCGGAAGGGTCGTTAAGTATTTATTATTTAATGAAAATAAGTCGTGATCTCACGGCCATGCGCCAATCCTGCGTCCGGCCTGCCCAGATGCAAAATCTTTGTCAGATGGCAATGATGCGCCCGTTGGCGGCTTGAGCCTGCCTACAAGCGGTGCTAATCAGCCCCGGTGCGGGTATGGTGAAATGGTATCATAAGAGCCTTCCAAGCTTAAGGCGCGGGTTCGATTCCCGCTACCCGCTCCACCATTCGGCCGACAGCCGAGGTTTTGTCGCCCGCTTCACAAATTTTCCGACTGCGGCATGCCCACGACATGATATCCCCCGTCCACCCGCACCACCTCGCCCGTCGTGAACGCGCCATAGTCCGACGCCAGCCAGACCGCCGTGCCCCCCACGGATTCCAGCGTGGCGTTGCTGCGCAGGGGGGCGTTCGATTCCGTATGCCGATAGGTCGCCCGCGCCCCGCCAATCGCCGCCCCGGCAAGGGTTTTCATCGGGCCGGGGCTGATCGCGTTCACCCGGATGCCCTGTGGCCCCAGATCATTGGCCAGATACCGTGTCGCACTTTCCAGGGCGGCCTTGGCCACCCCCATCACATTGTAGTTCGGCATGACCCGGTTCGATCCCTGAAAGGTCAGGGTCAGAAGGGTGCCGCCCTCCGGCATCAGGGCCGCCGCCCGGCGCGACACGTCAATGAAACTGAAGCACGAAATCGCCAGTGAATTGCTGAAATTCCCCCGCGTCGTGTTGATGAAGCGTCCCGTCAATTCGTTCTTGTCCGAAAACGCAATCGCATGGACCAGAAAGTCCAGTTTGCCCCAGCGTCCCGCCAGTGCCGCAAAACAGGCGTCCAGACTTTCATCGTTCATCACATCGACATCAACCATGAAGTCCGACCCGACCGATGCCGCCAAAGGGGCCAGACGCGACCCGAACGCGTCGCCCTGATAGGAAAACGCCAGTTCCGCGCCCGCCGCCGCCATTTCGCGCGCAATACCCCAGGCGATGGACCGCTCATTGGCAACCCCCATGATCAGGCCGCGTTTGCCTGCCAACCATCCGGCCATGACTGTCCCCTTTTGTTTTTATCAGTCCTGCAGTTTGCTCATCACCAGCGTTGCGTTCGTGCCGCCGAATCCAAAGGAATTCGACATGACGGAATCAATCTCCACCCCGGTGCGCAGCTTTGTGACGATCTCGCCCTCGTCCAGCGCGGGGTCGAGCGTGGTGACATTGGCCGAGGCGGCGATGAAGCCCTTGTTCATCATGATCAGCGAATAAATCGCCTCCTGCGCGCCCGTGGCCCCGAGGCTGTGCCCGGTCAGCGATTTGGTCGAGGCGATGGGCGGCGTGCTGCCCCGGCCCCAGACGCGGCGGATCGCCTCCACCTCGGTCACGTCACCGGCAGGCGTCGAGGTGCCGTGGCTGTTGATGTAGCCGATCTTGCGATCAGGCGGCAACGTGGACAGCGCAAGGCGCATCGAGCGTTCGGCCCCTTCGCCGCTGGGGGCCACCATGTCATGCCCGTCCGACGTGGCACCATAGCCGGTCACCTCGCCATAGATCTTCGCGCCCCGCGCCAGTGCGTGGGTCAGTTCTTCCAGCACCACAACGCCGCCGCCGCCCGCGATCACGAAGCCGTCG
>JANMDH010000379.1:0-3921 GCA_031376195.1 Gemmobacter sp.
CACCCCGCCCGATCCGCCCCCGATGACGAACAGATCATACTCAAAGGCCATGTCGTTCAATCCCCAAGATCGGCGAAAATGTTGTCGGTGCGGTCCTCGTCGACCCACCCCCGTTCCAGCGTTCCTGCATGGATGTCGCGCACCTGCACCCGCCCGTCGCCGTGCCCGATGATCAGCACGTCACAGATATCGATGAACAATCCATTTTCCACGACGCCCGGAATCTGGTTCAACACCATCGCCAACTGGCGCGGATCGCCGATCCGTTTCAGGTGCAGATCAAGAATGTAGTTGCCCTCGTCCGTCACCAACGGCGCATCGCCGGTGCGACGCAGCGCGCAGGTCCGGTCCAGAACATCCAGCCCCGTCAGCATTTCCCCGATCAGCGCTTGCGTCGTCTGCCAGCCAAAGCGGATCACCTCCACCGGCAGGGGAAAGGCCCCCAGTGTCGCCACCTGCTTGGCCGCATCCGCGATCACGATCATCCGATCACTGGCTGTTGCCACGATCTTTTCCTGCAACAGGGCCGCACCGCCCCCCTTGATCAGGTTCAGATCGGGGTCCACCTCGTCTGCACCGTCGATCGTCAGGTCAAGCCACTTGACCTCGTCCAACGTCGACAAGGGAATGCCAAGCTCTTGTGCCAATGCGGCGGTCCGCGTGGATGTCGCAACCCCCGTCACCCGCAGCCCTTCGTCGCGCACGCGCGCCGCCAGTCGGCGCACCATCCATGCGGCGGTTGACCCGGTGCCAAGCCCCACGCGCATCCCGTCCTGCACGAACTCCACAGCGCGCCGTGCTGCGGCATATTTGGCCTGATCAATCGGCGAAAGCGGTGCAGACATCGGTCCCCCTTGCGGTTGGTTGCCTGCTTATAAGACGTGGACCCGCCCGGGGCGAGGGGCAATTTACCCTACGCTACACGCCGCGCCGGATCCCCGCATACCCGCCGTCACGCCGCCTCTTGCGCCCGTTTCACCGCCTCGCGCACCTCGATCAGGGTCAGCACCCCGTCGCTGTCCAGATCCAGCACCATCATCCCGCGCAATGCGCTGGCCTTGCCCGGCGATACCGCTTCTTCCCCGGCCGTGACGGCATGCGCCTGCATTTCGCCGAACGTCACCGTCCCGTCCTTGTCCACATCCGCCGCCTCGAACGACAGGGCAACCCGGCCCCGCCCCTTGGCCGATGTCGCCTGCACCAGTACGGCCACTTCACCGGCACTCGCAGATCCGTCGCCATCCAGATCGGCCTGCATCATCCGCCCCATGTCGCGCCCGCGCGCCGCCGCCCGGTCCACCGCAATCGCCCGGTCGATCCCCGCCGGGTCAATCCCTTCATTCACCCCATACCCAAGGATCAACCCCGCCGCGTCCGCCACAAACGCCTCCGGGGCCGACCGCATCCGTTTGAACATCTTGTCCGACAACCCCACCGGCATGTTCGACGGCACAGGTGGCGTCTGCACCGCCTCCTGCGCCCGAACCGGCCCTGCCGCAATCAGTAGCGCCATCAGCACCGCCATCGCCATTCCCAAACCTATACGCATTCCATCCTCCAGCCTTCGAGTTTCATCTTTGTTCCTTTTACACGTCGCTTGGTTAACCAGCCGTAAACACGCAAATTCCCCATCCACTGACGCTTTGTCGTCCCAGCCGTCGGTTTTGCACTGGCCCGCAGGCCCCGGTTCAAGCGATAGTGCATCCTGGAAACGCCGGGGGCGCCTATGTACCGACTGCACTATACACCAGATGCCGCCTCTCTTGTCGTGCGCATCGTGCTCACCGAACTGGACCAGCCGGTCGAGATGGTCCTGCTCGACAAGGCCGCAGGCGCGCAGGACACTCCCGCCTACCGCCGCCTGCAGCCCCTTGGCCTTGTTCCCTCCCTCGAAACCCCCGACGGCCCCATGTTTGAAACGGCCGCCATCCTCCTCTGGCTCGCTGACCGGCATGGCGGGCTTGCTCCGCTGCCCACCTCACCCGCCCGTGCAGATTTCCTCAAATGGCTGATCTTCACCAATAACTCCGTCCACACCACCCTGTTGCAGCTTTTCTACCCTGATCGCGTCGCTGGCCCCGATTGCGTCCCACAGGTCATCGCCGCCGCCCGCGTGCGGATGGACGGGTTCCTGTGCCTGCTCGATCAGACTGTCGCCCAGTCACCCGCATGGGCCGCCGTCGATCACCCTTCGATCCTTGGCCATTACATCGGCATGCTGATCCGCTGGCTGCAATACGGCGGTCCGGGCGATGCCGCGCATTTTCCCCTGCCCGATTACCCCGCCTTGCGCGCCATGCTGCTCGGTCTGGAACAGCGCCCCGCCGCCCTTGCCGCCGCACAGGCCGAAGGGCTTGGCCCACATCTTTACTCCGACCCCGAACACAAGGGCTAAACCATGTTCTTGTCCGTCTTCGATATGTTCAAGGTCGGTATCGGCCCCTCGTCCAGCCACACCATGGGCCCGATGGTCGCCGCCGGACGCTTCCTTGATACCCTGCGCGCCAGCCCTTTTCATCCAAAGGGCCTCAAAGCCTCGCTCCACGGCTCGCTTGCCTTTACCGGCATCGGCCACGCCACCGACCGTGCCACCGTCCTCGGCCTCGCAGGTTTCCTGCCCGATACCTATGACGCGCAAAAAGCAGAAACCGCCCTCGCCGCGATCCGCGATACGAAAACCATTCACGCCTCCGGCCTGCCCCCCCTGCAGTTTGATCCCCGCACCGACCTCACCTTCGATTTCGGCCCCGCCCTGCCCGGCCATGCCAACGGCCTTATCCTGCGTGCCACCGATGCCCAGGGCGATGTCATCCTGTCCGAGACCTATTATTCCATCGGCGGTGGCTTTGTTCTGACCGCCGCTGAACTCGCCGACGTGTCCGACAAGAAGAACAAGCCCCTCGCCGCCGTCCCCGACCCCTTCGACACCGCCGAGGGCATGCTGCGCATGGCACGCGCCTCCGGTCTTTCCATCGCCGCGATGAAACGCGCGAATGAACTTACCGTCCGCACCGCAGCCGAGATCGACACCGGGATCGACCGCCTCTGGGCCGTCATGAACGATTGCATCACCCGCGGCATGGAACGTGACGGTATCCTGCCCGGCGGCCTCAAGGTACGCAGGCGGGCCAAAGGCATCCACGACGCCCTGATGGCCGAACGCGGCCTGAACATGACCGCCCCCCACACGATCAACGACTGGATGTCGCTTTATGCCATGGCGGTGAACGAAGAAAACGCCGCCGGGGGCCAGGTCGTCACCGCCCCCACCAATGGCGCGGCGGGTGTCGTGCCCGCCGTCATCCGCTATTGGCTCGATCACGTCCCCGGTGCGTCCCGCGCGCGGCTTGGGGATTTCCTGCTCACCGCCGCCGCCATCGGTGGCCTGTGCAAACACAACGCCTCCATCAGCGGGGCCGAATGCGGCTGACAGGCCGAGGTCGGCTCCGCCGCCGCGATGGGTGCCGCAGGCCTTGCCGCCGTTCTGGGCGGCACCCCCGAACAGGTGGAAAACGCCGCCGAGATTGCCCTTGAACACCACCTCGGCATGACCTGCGATCCCGTGGCCGGGCTGGTCCAGGTGCCCTGCATCGAACGCAACGGCCTCGGTGCCATCAAGGCCGTCTCCGCCGCCTCCCTCGCACTGCGCGGCGACGGCATCCACCTTGTCTCCCTCGACGCCTGTATCGAAACCATGCGCCAGACCGGGGCCGACATGCATGAGAAATACAAGGAAACCTCGCTCGGCGGCCTCGCGGTGAACGTGCCGAACTGCTAATCGCCTGCCCGAAATCATCCGGGCAGGTCCCGTTGCGGTTCAGAAGATAAAGATGCCAGCCGCCGTAACATCAAACGACGTATCGCAATTCGCGATCAGAACTGCGCCGAATTGGGTTCCCGTCCCATCACGGTCATAATACA
>JANMDH010000396.1:0-7047 GCA_031376195.1 Gemmobacter sp.
GTGGCGATCAGAAAGCCGGTAAAGACTGTGATAATCGAGGTCCAAATTTGCTGATAATAGGTGGGCTTGCCCGTGTAGGCGCGGGCCTTCACTTCGTCCGCCTTTCCAGCCGCCACCAATTCGGCGTTTTTCGCGGCCTGCTTTTCAATAAACTCCGCCTTTTTCGCGCGCTCAGTCGCAGCATCGGCGTTCAGGATCAGCGCCTGTTCCCAGACCTGCGCCGGGCCCGGGATGGCACCGAGGGATGTCTGCACCATCGGGGCAGACCAAGCCCAGAGACCAAGGAAAATCCCGATGGCCACCAGAGGAATGCCCAGCAACCGCCACAGATCGCGGAACTGGGTTTTGGGATTGTCCCCTGCGATCAGTTTCAGGATCGGGGTGATCCAGGGCAGGCCAAGGACGCGAAGCCAGCCGTCGGCCTTGGCGATGCGGGCAAAGCGCCGGGCCTTGGACCCCTCGCGGGTGGAGCTGAACTGGGTCGGGTCAATGGCGGTCATGGAGTTTCCTTGAAAGCGGGCCTTGACAGGAAGGGGGTGCGGCCCTGCCTATCCGGGCAGGGCCGCCTTTGCCTCAGTTGGTGATTTCGCCGCCGGTGACGGTCTGCGCACCTTTCAGCCCGATGGTAAGGCTGTCGATATACGCGTTCGGTTTGGTGCCGTCATAGGACACCCCGTCAATGAATTCGGCCGTCGGATCCTTGTAGCCATCCGCGTCGAAGTCGAACTGTTCCGCCGTCGCCTTGCCGTCCGCAATCAGGGCCTCGGCAGCGGCCTTGTAAAGGTCGGGCTTGTAGATCGACTTGGCGGTGTCATCAAACCACGCATCCGTCTGCGGTTCGGCAATCTGCCCCCAGCGGCGCATCTGGGTCAGGGTCCAGACCGCATCAGAATAATAGGGATAGGTCGCATTGTGGCGAAAGAAGACATTGAAATCGGGGGCAGGTCGTTTGTCGCCCACCTCATACTCAAATGTCCCCGTCATCGAGTTTGCGATCACGGCCGCATCCGCGCCGACATATTCAGGCCGCGACAGAATCTCCACCGCTTCCATCCGGTTCGCGTTGTCGCCCTCGTCCAGCCAGATCGCAGCCCTGATCAGCGCCTTCGTCAGGGCGAGCGTGGTGTTCGGGTTTGCATCCGCGAATTCCTTGGTCAGGCCAAACACTTTTTCCGGATTGTTCTTCCAGATGTCGGCATCGGTGATCACCGGAACGCCGATACCTTTGGCCACTGCCGCCTGGTTCCATGGCTCTCCTACCGAATAGCCCAGGATGGTGCCTGCCTCCAGTGTCGCGGGCATCTGCGGCGGCGGGGTGACGGAAATCAGCACTTCGCCCCCGATCTGACCGGACACGTCTTCGGTCGAATAGAAACCGGGGTTGATCCCGCCCGCCGCCAGCCAATAGCGCAGTTCGTAATTGTGGGTCGACACCGGGAAAACCATGCCCAGATTAAACGGCGTGCCCTCTGCCGCGTATTGATCGACAACCGGTTTAAGGGCTGCGGCGGAAATCGGATGCATCGGCTTGCCGTCAGCATCCAGCGTCACGTTGGGCTTCATATCTTCCCACACCGCATTTGACACGGTGATCGCGTTGCCGTTCAGATCCATCGAAAACGGTGTTACCACCGCGCCTTTGGTGCCATAGCCGATGGTCGCCGCGATGGGTTGACCGGCCAGCATGTGCGCGCCGTCCAGTTCGCCCGCGATCACGCGATCAAGCAGAACCTTCCAGTTCGACTGCGCCTCCAGCGTGACATACAGGCCCTCATCCTCGAAAAATCCCTTTTCCTTGGCGATGGCGAGGGGGGCCATGTCGGTCAGTTTGATAAAGCCTAGCGTCAGTTCATCCTTCTCGATCCCCGGTGTTTCGGCGAAGGCGGGAAAGGCCAGAAAGGTGGTTGTCAGCAGAATTGCGGTGCGTGCCATGATGTGCGTCCCGATTGTGAAAAACAAAAAGCCGCCAGACCCAAGACCGCGATTGCGGCAACGGATCGAGCGGCACTGCTCATACTTCCCTGGATTTCGGGGATCGCTGTCAGACGCCATTGCCTGTTTGCGTAACCCAAATAGGCCAGTGCCGCGTCGCGGCGTCAACGGGAAATTTCACAGGCGGGACAGGCGGCAATCGTGTTTGCACCTGCAGCATCGCGATTGCACAATATTTCAGCGCATAGGATGGTCGGGGTCGAAAATGCGGGCGTCATAGAATTGATCGGCGGCCAGAATCATGCGGCCACGCTCTGATGAAACGGCAGTCGGGTGGGCCAGTGCCCCCTCCAATTTCGCGGATGCACCCGGAAGGTCGGCACCTGCAGGGCGCAGATGCAGCCGGTAAAGGTCGCTCCGAAACACGCTGCGCGCGGTTTGCGCAGCGGCGACGGGATCAAGGCCAAAGCGCAGGGCAAGGCGCGCGCCGATCCAGGCCGCCTGACTGCGCCACGGGAATGTGGCTGATCCGTCGAAGAATTCGATCAGATGCCGGGTGCGGCGTTCCTCGCCCGACGGCGAAATCACCAGCCGTCCTGTCAGCGCGCGCTCAATCAGGTCGGGGGCCACGTCCAACCGGCCCGGTGCTGCCAGAATTTCAGATGCCGTGCTGTGGTTCTGCGGATCGCCCAGCCAGCGCCCCGCCCGCCAGACTGCCCGCATCATGCCACCCGCCAGGGCCGGATTGTCATCCGCCCAGCCTGCCCGCGTGGCCAGCACCTTTTCCGGCGAAAACGCCCAGACCGCCGCCCCCGGCAGGATCAGGGTGCCGACGCCGCGTTCCACGGCAACTGACCCCCATGGTTCACCAACCGCGAACATGTCTATCTCGCCCGCCGCCAGCGCCTCGGCCATACGGGGCGGGGGGACGGTCCGGATGTCCAGGGGCTGCGGAAAGCCAATTTCAGGCGCAGAGAGCCAGTAGTGCATCAGTTCACTGTGCATGGAAAAATGGAACGGCACCCCGATCCGCAACGGCGCATCGCTTGCCGCGCGCAGTGCCTTTGCCGCCGCCCACGCATCCGCGAAATCGAAATCATATCCCTGCGCCCGCATCCGGCCCGCCAGCACCTCGGACACCCCGATCACATCACCGTTCGCGTTCAGCACTGACAGTGCCTCGATCCGCGCCATGCTGCCGCCCAGACCCAAGGCCATCGCCACCGGAACCGGCGACAGCATTTGCGCCGCATCGACCTGGCCCAGCACCAGCATGTCCCGCAGACTGGCCCATGACGGGGCCGCCGTCAGGGTCATCGACAGGCCCTCTTCCTCGGCAAAACCCAACGCCTCGGCCACGATCAGGGGGGCCGCGTCGAGCAGGGGCACAAAGCCGAGGCGGGTCGGCGCGCCCATCATTTCAGCAAATCCGACGCGGTGACCAATGCCTGTGCCAGATCGGCCAGCTTGCGCCCCTGATCCATCGCCGCCTTGCGCATCATCGCGTATGCCTCTTCTTCGCCGATCCCGCGATTGCGCATCAGGATGCCCTTGGCACGGTCGATGACCTTGCGTTCCTCCAGTGCGCGGCGGATTTCCGTCAGTTCCGCGCGCATTTTCTGTACCATGTGGAACCGTGCGATCGCGGCGTCCAGGATAGGCTTGATCCTGTCCGCGCGCAGTCCGCCCACCACATAGGCCGACATTCCCGCCTCGATCGCAGCACGGGTCAGATTGCCGTCGGATTCATCGACAAACATCGCCACGGGCCGCTCCATTGGCGCGGAGGCGAGCGTCAATTCCTCCAGCACATCGCGCGAAGGCGAGGCAACGTCGATCAGAACCACATCCGGGTTCCGTTCGGCAATGCGGCGGGCAAGGCCAACCTCGTCCGCGATGACCACGACATCATGATCGCCCGCCTCACGCAGGCCGTCGATGATCAGCAGGGCGCGGTCGCGGTCATTTTCGACGACGACGATGGACAGACGTTGCATCATCGGTTTGTGCTGCGCGAAATGGGGGGCGGGGAAAAGACTACAGCATCACTGTCAATGCCACACTGTAAATCTGCCCAATCAGCGGGCAATTTAAGGGGCACACGCCGCATTTATAGGCGGACAACGCATGCGCCTCGACAGATCACACCGATACCAGCGCCCCGCGTGCGCTGATCACCTTGGCAGCCAAGGCGGCCCCCGCCTGCGCCGATGGCAATAGACCGGCCCCCGTCAAATGTGCCGCCAGAAAGGCCGCATTGAAACTGTCGCCTGCTGCTGTTGTATCAATCACAGGGGCCACCGGGTCGGGTGTCAGACGGGTGATCTGCCCCCGATCCCACAGCACCATCTCTCCCGGCCCGTTCTTGACCACCACCAGCGCTGCGCCCGCCTGTCCATAACGCGTCGCCGTGGCCAATGGATTTCTGTCGCCAAAATGCGTTGCTTCATCCTCATGCGACGGCAGCAAAATGTCCGCCACTGCCGCCGCCTCCATCACCGCCGCGCACATTGTGGCACTGTCCGGCCACAGGCGTGGCCGCAGGTTGGGGTCAAAGGCAACCTTGGACCCTGCCGCGCGGGCATGGCGCAGTGCCGTAAGCAGGTTTGCCCGCCCTGTGCCTTCCAGAATTGCCAGTGTGATGCCCGATAAATAGATGAGCGCGGCCCCGGCCAGCGCCGAATTCAGCCGACCCACATCGGCGGCCAGCAGCCGTGCCGCACTTTGCCCACGCCAATAGGCAAAACTGCGTTCGCCGTCGGTCAGTTCGATCAGGTAAAGCCCCACGGTTCGGTCGGGTACCCGCCGGACAAGCGCCGTGCCGAGACCTGCCTCTGCCAAAAAGCTCGCCATCCGGTCCGAAAGGGCATCCTGACCAATCGCCGTCACATAGTCGATCTGCCAATCCGCGCCAAGGCACCGGCGCAGATACCAGGCGGTGTTCAGGGTGTCGCCGGCAAACCCCATCGCGTACTGGCCGGGGATGCTTGCTGCAGACAGTTCCACCATGCATTCCCCCACCGCGACAATACGGCGCTGCATCAGGCGCGGCCCGTTCGACGGGGCCGACTGACCCATCTTATCGATTGCGTCAGTGCCTGCATTTTCGTGACATCCCATTTCAGCGTCCCAACATTTCTGGCGGTCCGGCAGGGTTGGAGTCAACCTGCAATGGCTCAATTTCAGGGCTGTCTACGATGAAGGGCAACCGAATGCCCGCAAGCACTGCATCCTGGCACTGCATCGGGCACTGCATCCGGGGTTGACGCCAGCGCCCTGTCAGGCGACATCGTCAAACAGTGGCATCCCCGCTGTCGCCGCATGCAATCCGCCACCAGATGAGCCTGATGAAACGTTTCGCGATTTACTACGCCCCCCGTCCGGGGGCCTTGGCCAAAGCAACCGCCGCCTGGTTCGGATGGGACCCCGCAACCGGCAGCCCCGTCGCGCGGCCCGGTGTGGCGGGCCTTCCCGTCTCGTTGACAGATCTGACACGAACGGCGCAGCGTTACGGCTTCCACGCCACCCTCAAGGCCCCGTTCCGTTTGGCGCAGGATATTGAACCCGATCATCTGGCCCAGGCCACCGCCGACCTTGCAGCACGTCTTTCCCCGGTCGAAACGCCGGGGTTAAAGCTGATGGTGATCGATGGCTTCTTTGCTCTGGTTCCGACAGGCGATACGGTGGCCCTCGGAAAACTTGCCTCTATTGTGGTTGAGGCGCTTGATCCCTACCGCGCCCCCCTGAACAAGGATGAAATCGCTCGTCGCACGCCCGATTACCTGTCGGATCGGCAGCGCGGTTATGTGACGCGCTGGGGTTACGCTTTCGTCAAGGACGATTTCCAGTTTCATCTGACGATGACGGATCGGGTGCCTGCACAGGCATCCGCAGCGGTTGACCGCGTCATCAAGACCCATTTCGGCCCCGTTGTGCCCCGCCCCTTCCGGGTTGAGGATCTGTGCCTGTTTGGCGAAGATGATCAGGGCCGGTTTCACCTGCTTGCGCGCTATCCCCTGCTGGGCTGAGCGTTCGAACAGTCGCGGTCAGAGGCGGTAGTAATCGCGATACCATTCTACAAAGCGCTTTACCCCTTCGGTCACGTCGGTGCGCGGCAACGGGCCGATCAGCGCCTCGATCAATCGGGCATCCGCCCATGTTGCAGGCACATCCCCTGCCTGCATCGGCAGAAAATTCTTGTCCGCGACCCGGCCCGTCGCCGCCTCTACCGCCGCGACGAATTCCATAAGCTGCACAGGTGCCCCGTTCCCGATATTGACCACACGGAAGGGGGCCACCGGCGACAGGCTGTCAAAATCACCCGCCGGATCGCCGCCCGGCACGACGCCTGCCAAACCGATGATCCCCGCCACCAGATCATTCACAAACGTGAAATCCCGCCGCATATCGCCATGGTTGTAGATGTCGATGGGTGCGCCCTCCAGCACCGCCTTGACGAACTTGAACAGCGCCATGTCCGGCCGCCCCCAGGGGCCGTAAACCGTAAAGAACCGGAACATCGTCACGGGCATTCCGTAAAGATGCGCATAGGAATGCGCCATCGCCTCGCCCGCCTTTTTCGTCGCAGCATAGAAACTCAGCGGGTGATCGGCCTTATCGCTTTCCGCATAGGGCATTGCCGTGTTCGCCCCATACACCGAACTGGTCGATGCGATCATCAGATGGCCTGGCGCGTGCGCCCGAGCCGCTTCCAGCACCTCATAGGTGCCCAGCAGGTTCGCCTCGACATAACTGCGCGGTGCCTCAATCGAATACCGCACGCCCGCTTGCGCCGCCAGATGCACAACGATGTCGGGCGCGCCGTCGCCCATCAGTCCGGCCACCAGTCCCGGCGTTTCCACCCGGCCTTCGACCGCCCGAAACCCCGGCAGCTGCTGCAACATCGCGTGCCGCCGCTGCTTCAGCCGCACGTCATAATAGTCGGTCATGGCGTCAAGACCCGTCACCTGCCAGCCCCCCGCCAACAGTCCGACACACAAATGATACCCGATGAACCCTGCCGATCCGGTGATCAGGGCCCGTTTCACCTTTTCTTCTGCATTTCTCATTTGCACAAATATCCCGGGGGTAAGCCGCACTTGCGGCGAAGGGGGC
>JANMDH010000442.1:0-2941 GCA_031376195.1 Gemmobacter sp.
TGTGTTCGCAAAAACTCATATGAATTTCAGATGATTCGGAAACAACTTAAAATGTTATTCCATTTTGTGTTTCTACTATTAATTGTATTTCAGGCTTTTAATTTCCCGGATTTGAATGCAAAATTGCTTAAATTTACCAACTCTATCCTCCCGGCGACTTCTGGCACCTTGGGTAACAATATGTCGCAGGCGCTTATATAAAAAACTTTTCAAAAAAAATCGTTGTTTGTCATAATGTTAGAATCCCAATCCGGCAGCGCGTTGGGTTTAAGGCGGCCCCATGATTATCCGGCTAAGCATCGACACAGTTTTGCCTAAAATTTTTGGGAATCGCATGTTCATCCAAAGACTATCAAAGTTGTGACGATCGTAACCGGGTCTGAAAGATGAGAGCGGAGTATCAAAACGCCAAACGAGGTTCAGAGAGTTGACGCAAAAAGGGGAAAAAAACGGGCCCAAACCATCTCTTGTTGAGAGGATTACGGAACGTGCTCATGCACTTGGATCGGCTCGCAAAAAGACGTTCAAATCATCAAGTAGTGTAAAAGTAGAGGAAATGTTCATGCCAAATAGACTCGCAGCGCTTAACGAAATGTCCGGCTTCATCGGCGGCTGTCTGGTCGACAGTGAATCCGGTCTCATGTTGGCGTCGGAAGGGGGCACCGGGAAACTTGATCTGGACGCCGCCGCCGCGCTCAATGCCCAAGTGGTTAAGGCGAAACTGAAGGCCATCGAGCTGCTGGGCCTCGACACGCCAATCGAAGACATCCTGATCACTCTGGGCTCACAGTACCATCTGATCCGGCCGTTGGAAAAGAACCCGACCGTCTTCCTTTATGTCGCACTGGATCGCAAGTCCGCGAACCTTGGTATGGCACGTATGGAAGTCAAGAAACTGGAAAGTACGATTACCATCTGATCCTTTCTCAGGAGTTGATGGTCAGACATTTTCGGCCCGGGCCAGTGCAGACTGGCTTGGGCCGAAAAATTTGCGGATACTCAAAACACGCAACACACATTGACAATCATCATATGGAAAGTGGTGAGCCGGTCGGGATCCGAACCCGAGACCTACTGATTAAAAGTCAGTTGCTCTACCAGCTGAGCTACCGGCCCCACGAAGCGCGTGATTAGGAAGTTCGCGGCGGGCGGTCAAGGGGCAAAGCGCGGAATGCGCTCATGGTCTGGCAAAAAGGCGAAAGTCGCGCTATAGGCGGCCCCATGATCAACACTGATGTCCCCGCCCTCCTGCCGCCAACGGGTCTGCCGTTCATGAAAATGCATGGGGCAGGCAATGATTTCGTGGTGATCGACTCGCGCGGGCGCGGGCCGATCATGACGGCTGCGCTGGCGCAGGCGCTGGGGGATCGGCACCGGGGCGTGGGCTTTGACCAATTGGCGGAATTGCACGGCGGCGGGTCCGGTGTTTTGCTGCTGGATTTCTGGAATTCGGATGGCAGCCGGGCGGGGGCCTGCGGCAATGCCACGCGCTGCATCGCCGATTTCGTCATGGGTCAGGCGGGCCTTGATGCCGTGACGCTGGTCACGACACGCGGCGCATTGCATGCCGTGCGGCATAAAGGCGAGGTCAGCGTCAACATGGGTGCGCCGCAGTTGCATTGGGACGAAATTCCCCTGTCGGGCGATGTGGATACGCTGCATTTGCCGATGCCGGGCGATCCTGTTGCCGTGGGCATGGGCAATCCGCACTGCGTGTTCTTTGTGCCCGACGCCGGGGCGATTGATCTGGCGGATCAAGGCCCGCAATTCGAACACGATCCCCTGTTCCCACAGCGCACCAATGTCGAATTCGTGACCCTGATCACCCCCGATCACCTGCGCGTCCGCGTCTGGGAACGCGGGGCAGGCATCACGCTCGCCTGCGGTTCCGGGGCCTGCGCCGTGGCCGTCGCGGCACACCGCCGGGGCGTGACCGGGCGCAAGGTGGCGCTTCAGATGGACGGCGGCACCTTGCATGTCGATTGGCGCGACGATGGCGTCTGGCTGACCGGCCCCACCGCGCATGTCTTTGACGGCTGGCTGTCGCCTGAATTTCTGGCGGCACACCCGTGAACCTGCCCCTCTTTGAAACCCTCGGCTGTCGTCTGAACGCCTATGAAACCGAGGCGATGCGCGAACTCGCCATCGCGGCTGGCGTCCAAAACGCGGTGGTGGTGAACACCTGCGCCGTCACAGCCGAGGCGGTGCGCAAGGCCAAACAGGACATCCGTCGCCTGTCGCGCGATCATCCCGGCGCGCAGATCATCGTGACGGGTTGCGCCGCGCAGACCGAACCCGAAACATTCGCCGCAATGCCCGAGGTAACCCGCGTGATCGGCAACACCGAGAAGATGCAGGCCGCGACCTGGGCGGGCATGGGGCGCGATTTCATCGGGACGACCGAACGGGTGCAGGTCGATGACATTATGTCGGTCCGCGAAACGGCAGGGCACTTGATCGACGGCTTTGGCCGACACCGCGCCTATGTGCAGGTTCAGAACGGCTGTGATCACCGCTGCACCTTCTGTATCATCCCCTATGGTCGCGGAAATTCCCGTTCCGTTCCTGCGGGGGTGGTGGTCGAACAGATCAAGCGGCTGGTGGACAAGGGTTTCCTGGAGGTTGTCTTGACCGGGGTTGACCTGACGTCGTGGGGGGCCGATCTGCCCGGCCTGCCCCGGCTTGGCGATCTGGTCATGCGCATCCTGCGACTGGTGCCCGACCTGCCCCGCCTGCGGATCAGCTCGATTGACAGTATCGAGGCGGATCAGAATTTGATGCAGGCGATTGCGACGGAGCGGCGCCTGATGCCGCACCTGCACCTGTCCCTGCAGGCCGGCGACGACATGATCCTGAAACGCATGAAACGCCGCCACTTGCGCGACGATGCGATCCGGTTCTGCGAAGAGGCGCGGCGTTTGCGCCCGGACATGGTGTTCGG
>JANMDH010000491.1:0-9354 GCA_031376195.1 Gemmobacter sp.
CCCGCAGACGGGGCATTGTACCAGATGCCCCGCGCGCTGTGCATCATAAGCTGTTACAGAAGGAAACCAGCTTTCAAACTGATGGGTTTGCGCGCATTTGAGGGTGTAACGGATCATGATACGTCAGCTAACCGCAGCAGGGTGAAATTCAAGGTCTATTCGGCAGCATCTGCAAGGGGCCATGTGGTCCCAGAGATTTTTTCGGGGTCGAACCCCGCGATCAGAACCTGAAGATCGGATTCATCCACCTTTGCCGCCGCGTTGGCTTGTGCGAACCATTTGCGTTTGCGCAGGCCCACTTCGCGGTAGCGTCCGCGCAATTCGGTGACCCGCAGGGCAAACACCGTGACCGAACAGGGCAGCGTCAGGGGGGCCGGTGTCGCCCGATCCAGCACCTTGTGATAACCGTAACAGCCAACGGCCACGGCCCGCACCTTGCCGATCACGCCCGCCTCTTCCAGCGCTTCGCGTGCGGCAGTTTCGGCGGCGCTTAGCCCCGCAATCGGCCAGCCCTTCGGAATGACCCAGCGCCCGGTTTCGCGGCTGGTGACCAGCAGAACCTGCATTTCGCCGCGATGTTTGCGCCAGCACAGTGCCGCCGACTGCGGATGCCCGACGGTATCCCCGACAGTGTTCCCGACGGTATCACTGTCAGACGCAGAAAATCCCTTAGTCAAACTCGCCATCACAATCGTCCTTGCCCGCGCGGCAAGGAATGCTGCCGCAGTCTGTTGGCCCCTATTCCCTGCCTCAACTTCAGGTTCTGACGACCTGATTTTATGGTAGCAGTGTGCCACAGACTGTAAGTCATGCCCACACCGATTAATGACCAAAAAACGATTGACCATTTGCTGTTGCAGCACAGATAACATCGCGTATTCACAATATAGCGGTGCCACCATGATGACGATCTTTTCCCATCTGTCCCGACGCCTGTTTGCCGTTGGATGCGTCGCGCTGTTCGGTCTTGGGGCGGGGATCGGTACTGCGGTCGCCGCCGAGCCGGACTTTCGTTTTCCCTCGATTGACGGGGGGGAAATTGATCTGGGGGCATGGCGCGGCAGCCCGGTTCTGGTGGTCAACACGGCGTCGCTGTGCGGGTATGTCGGGCAGTTCGACGATCTTCAGGCGCTGCAAGACCGCTATGGTGCGGCGGGCCTGAAGGTGCTGGCGGTGCCATCGGATGATTTCGCGCAGGAATTGGCGGATGCGGGTGCGGTGAAGTCGTTCTGCGACGCGAATTTCGATCTGACCTTGCCGATGACGGACATCCAGCATGTCAAAGGGCCAGAGGCGCACCCGTTCTATCTGTGGGTGGCCGATCAGACGGGGTTCGTTCCGGGCTGGAATTTCAACAAGGTTCTGCTGGATGCAGACGGTCAGGTGGTTGACACTTGGGGGGCAGGCACGTCGCCCCTGTCGGCGGTCATGATCGGGCGGATCGAGGCGCTGCTGCCCTGATGCCGGGCGGCGCGTCGGGGCCGGGGCCGATTTTCATCGGATCCGAGATTTACCGCGGGTCCAGCTATGGCCCGGCGCATCCCCTGCGGGTGCCGCGTGTGTCCACCGTGATTGACATGTGCCGCGCGATGGACTGGTTTGCGCCCGGTCAATACCGCACCAGCCCGCGTGCCAAGCCGCAGGCCCTGCATCTGTGGCATGACCCGGATTATATTACCGCCCTGCAGAATGCGGAACACCTGAGCCGTGCAGGCGATACTTTGCCGCCTGATTATGCCGCCCGGTACGGTCTGGGCAGCCTGTCGAACCCGGCCTTTCCGGAAATGTTCCGGCGTCCGGCAACGGGGGCGGGGGGCGTGATGCTGGCGGCGGAATTGTTGCGGGAAGGCGGGGTGGTGCATGTTCCGGGCGGGGGCACGCATCATGGTTTGCGCGGGCGGGCCAACGGGTTCTGCTATCTGAACGATGTGGTGCTGGGGATGCTGGTGCTGCGCGGGCACGGCATCCGGCGGATCGCCTATATCGATATTGACGCGCATCACTGCGACGGGGTGGAAAGCGCGTTTGCCGGGGATACCGAGGCGCTGCTGGTGTCGGTGCATGAAGACGGGCGCTGGCCATTCAGCGGGCGATTGGAGGATGATGCGGGGGGGAATGCGTTCAATCTGCCGGTGCCTGCGGGGTTCAATGACAGCGAAATGCGCCTGGTTCTGGACCGGTTGATCCTGCCGCGGGTGACGGCGTTCCGGCCAGAGGCGGTGATCCTGCAGTGCGGGGCCGATGCGTTGAGCGAAGACCCGCTGTCGCGGCTGTGCCTGTCGAACAATGCGCACCGCGCGGTGGTAGGTGCGTTGCGCCCCCTGTGCGTGCGGTTTCTGTTGCTGGGGGGTGGGGGGTATAATCCCTGGTCGGTCGGACGGCTGTGGAGCGCGCTTTGGGCGGACCTTTCCGGGCATGCGGTGCCGGATGTCCTGCCGCCGGCGGCGCAGACGATTCTGGGGGCGCTGTCCTGGGGGGGCGGGCGGCGGGGGGCGCCCGAGCCCGCTTTGCTGACAACGCTGGCGGATGGCCCCCGCGAAGGGCCGGTCCGCCCTGCGGTTCAGACGGCGCTCGATCAGCTTGCCTGCCGGTAAGGCGCAAGGTGCCGTAGGGTCGCGAAATGGGGTGTTCCGGCCCGCGCGGGTTCCCGCTTGGCAGTGTATTTTGAAGGGTTTTTTTACGGAACCGACCGCCTTGGGCGGCGTTGTTGCGGTAAGGGTAAAGATGCCCGGACACCTTTGATAACTGGAGAGAATCCATGAAAAAACTTATGCTTGGCACCGCCCTTCTGTCGGTGCTTTCCCTGCCTGCACTGGCGCAGGATGGACTGTTTCGCAGCGAAATGACGGCGGGGTCGGTGCATGCGTCCGATCTGATCGGTGCGCGGATTTATGCGTCGGAAGCTGCGGTAGACGCGGATGAATACAATGGCGTGCAAGACGGCTGGAACGACATCGGTGAGATCAATGACGTGATCGTGTCGCGGGACGGCAAGGTCGATTCCGTGCTGGTCGATATCGGCGGTTTCCTGGGGATGGGCGAACGGCAGGTCGCTGTTGACATGACTGCCCTTCGTTTTGTGTCCGATGGGGCCACGGCGGACAACGCGGATGACTGGTTCCTTGTGATGAACGCGAACCGGGCAGCCATCGAAGGCGCGCCGGAATGGTCGATGTCGATGAATGACGCCCCTGCCGATGCGGCGGCGACTGTGGCGGCGACCGAGGCTGCGGGTGCCACCGACCCGGCGATGTCCGCAACGGATGGGACCGCCACCGACCCGGCGATGGCCGCAACGGATGGCACCGCCACCGACCCGGCCGTCGCTGCAGACGGCACGGCAACGGCCGACGGCACGATGCGGGAACCGATGGCACGCGAGGGATACAACGCGCTGGCCAGCACGGAACTGACGGCAGACATGCTGAAAGGCGCGACCGCCTATGACGCCAACGATGCCAATATCGGCGAAGTGGGCGAGCTGATCCTGGCAGATGACGGTCAGGTCAAGGAAATCGTGCTCGACGTGGGCGGGTTCCTTGGCATGGGGGAAAAGCCGGTTGCCCTGAAGCTGGATCAAGTGGACATCCTGCGCCAGACCGATGGGTCGGACGTGCGGGTCTATGTGCCCATGACCAAAGCCGAACTGGAAGCGATGCCTGACTACAAGATGTGATCTGGCGAACGATAAAGGCGAAAGGCCCGCGCAAGTTGCGCGGGCCTTTCTCATAGGGAATGTGCGCAGAATGTGAAGGTATCCCGCAACCGAACGAAAAAGGCCGCAGGATTCGATCCTGCAGCCTTCATCAGTTTTCGGAACAACGCCCGGTCGGTCAGACGGGGGGGCGGCCCCGGATGGCGCGCGCGATCATCGCCACCACGAACAGGACGATGAACACGAAGAACAGGATCTGTGCGATCCCGGCGGATGTTCCGGCGATGCCGCCAAAGCCAAGGGCGGCTGCGATCAATGCGATCACGAGGAAGGTCAGGGCCCAGCCAAGCATGGGATACTCCATTTCATGTGTTAAGGCGTCAAATGCCACTGACAACTCAACGCAACTGTGGGGTGATAGTTCCGGCGGGCTGGCCGAATTTCTGGCGGCAGCCCCCAAATGACAAACCCCCGGCGCGAAGGCCGGGGGTTCAGATGGTACAGAATGATCGCGTTAAAGGCCGCTCAGCCAGTCGTCGACTTCTTTTTCGGCGACGTCGCGCCCTTGGCCATAGCGTTTTTGCACGAGGCCGACGATTTCGTCGCGGCGGCCCTTGATGCTGGTCCATTCATCGCCTGTGATGTCGCCCCATTTCGCCTTGGCGCGACCGGACATTTCTTTCCAGCTGCCTTCGATGGTATCCCAATTCATGGCGGTATCCTTTCTGTCAGGTTTCACTGCCGATTAACGCGCCTCCCGTCGCCCGGGTTCCACATCCTGCGGCAGATTGCGCCGGGTCGGTTTTGGATCACACCATTTCATCCGGCAGGATCGCAATGGCCCCGCCGTCGCGTTCTGCCGCCCGCAAATCATAAGGGACGATGAAACCCTGCCGTTTTTCAGGCGCGGCGCGGGCGTTGGCGATGCCAAGGGCGCGCCAGTGCCGCACCGCCTGACGGGGGTCAAGGTAGGCGGCCCCCGCATCCTGCGGCAGCCAATGGGCCATGATGCGGTGACGGATCGGTGCAATCACATCGGCCCCTTGCAGGCGCACCCCGGCCTCGGTGTCCCAGCGCAGGCTGCGCCCGTTCAGGTTGGCCGACGAAATGATCGCCTCGGCGTCATCAAAAATGGAAACCTTGGCATGCACATAGATGATCGGTGCCCCGTGCAAACTGTCGCGCCCGCGCGGGTGGCTGCCGGCATCCGCCCGCCGCTGCGCGGGGCCGCCCACGAAAAGCCGGGTGCCGAAGGCCTTTTTGATCGTGCGGATACAGCGGGACTGCAGCCATTCGCCGCCTCGCACGTCAATCCCCATCTTGCCTTCAAAGGCAAGGTCATCCGGCGCGCCGGGTAGGATGAGGATAAGCGACAGGGCGGGGTTGCGCTGTGCCGCGCGGGCCAAGGCATGGGCCAGCCCGCGATCCCGAAAATATTGCGTTTCCAGATAGATCAGGTGCCGGGCGCGGGCGATGGCGGCCAGATGCGCGTCGCGCAGTTCGGCAAGCACGGGTTCGGGGCCGAGGTGCAGGCCGGGATTGGCGCGCTGTCGCGACAGCGTCCGCAAAAGGCCGCTGGGCGGTGCGGCTGGCGCGCGCCCTTCGGTGGTGGCCAGAAACGTTTCCAGATGTGCCTGTGCCGCCGCAACTGCCGCGCCGCCCGCAATGCGCAGCTGCACATCGTGCCAGGTTTGTTCCGCCACCTGATCATGGTCGGGCGTGTCGTAGCGGCGTTCATCCAGATCGAGGCCCCCGACATACAGGATTTGTCGGTCAAATACCGCGATTTTCTGATGGTGGGTTCCGGGAAAGAGCCGTGGAATAGGCCAAAGCCGGGGCCGCAGACGGCCCGAAGCGCCTTCGCGCATCCGCCGTGCGACGCCCGGCATTTCGCGCAAGGACGCGGCGCGGATCGCCGGTTCAAGGCGGTTCAGCCAGCGCGCCGTGCGCCACAACCGCAACATGATGACCGGCGATAACAGGATGCGCGGGACGATCCCGGTTTCACTTGCATGCATCGCGGGAACGATGCGCAGGCGCGACCCTGCATCGGCGAGATCGGCTGCGGCGCAAAACATCCGCACCGAACGCCAAGTCCCGCGATGCATTTGCGCGCGCAGAACGGGATCGACGTCACTGATCGTCATCGTGATCGCGACACCGCGTCGCAGCGTGTGCAGGACAAGGTCAAACCACGTTCGGCCAATCGCCAGCCCTTCATCGGATCGAAGGGCGGTTTTCAGGTCGAATACCAGAAAACTGCCCCATATTTCGGTCTTTGCCGCCAGAAACAGGCGTTCCAGTTCAGGGTAAGCCTCATGCGCGGTCAGCAAAAGCTGCACCTCGCGCGCGGCTGGGATTGATTTTGCGTCCTTGACAGGGCTATCGGACATGGCGGAATTCTCCTCGACACAGGCAAACGCGGCGGCAATCGCGTCGGTTCCCGCGCCGCACCGTGGCGGGGCGTTCAGGCCGCCGGGTCGTTGCGTTGTTCGGCGAGGTCAAGCGGGCGTATCGGAAAATCGAGGCGCATCACATAGGTGGCGCCCTCAAGCCCGGAGGTCAGTTTGCCCATCAGCTGCGAGGCAAACGCGCTCATCAGTTGCTGGCCAAGGCCGGTGCTTTCCAGACTGGACAGCAATGATACGTTTCCGGCGAGGTCTGCGGAGTTCGCGATTTCCAACCGTGCCATATCGGGGTCCGTCCGGCGCAGGCTGACGGACAGTTTTGTGTGGCCGGGTGTCGAGGATCCCGCATGTTTCAGCGCGTTTGTCAGGGCCTCGGTCAACATCAGTGACAGGGGAACGGCCTGATCCGGCGTCAGATGGATCGGATCGAACGCAGTTTTCGTTTCGGCAAGCCGGTCTGCCGTTGCGCCCATCCGCAAGACCTGTGCCACGATGGTTTCCAGCAATTCATCGGCGCGCACATCCGCAAGGCCACTGGTCTGGTACAATTCGCGGTGCACAGTGGCCAGGCTCATCACCCGTTCATGCAGGTTCCGCAGCAGGGCCCGCGCCTCGGGGTTGGTGGATTTGCGGATCTGCAGGTTCATGATCGATGCGATCAGTTGCAGGTTGTTTTTGACCCTGTGGTGCACTTCGCGCAGCAGCACCTCTTTCTGGTGCACCGAATCTTCCAGTTCAGCCTCGTTCCGGATCACTGCGGACATCATCCGTTCATACGCGTCGCCCACGTCGCGCAGTTCGTTCGGGGCGGTGTCCAGATCGGGCGGCTGCACATTCCTGTTCCCTCCGGCAAAGGCGGTGATGGACCGGCGCAACGACCTGACATGACGCAGAACCTGATGTTCGGCGGCCAGCCAGGCGGCAATCAGGCTTGCAACCCACATGCCCAGCGGAAACGCCCACAAGGGCAGGAAAGTGTACAGCGGCGAGGTTGCGGCAACCTCATCCGACCACGACCCCAGCACGTAGAGCGAGCCGGGAACGATGGGCAGCACGGCAAAAATCCGCGATGCACCAGAGGGCGTGGTTCCGCGAAAGGTCATCGCCTCTTTTCCGACGAATTCGGTCAAAGGGCGACCGACCGGCAAACGCTCTTCGACGGTGGCGATGCCCATCAAGGCTGTCAGGACGGTTCCTTTGGCGTCGAAGGTCACCAAGGCCAGCGGCTCGCCATCCCGGCGGGCCTTGTCGCGGATGCTGCCAAAGCTGAGTTCAAGCGCACGGTGGGGCAGGGAAAGCGAGACAACTCCGGCCAGGCTGCCATCAGTGTTAATCACCGGGTGCGAAAAGATCAGAACCGATTCACCGCTGATCGGGCCTTTGCGGTTGACCGTCATCAGCGGCTTGGGGTTTTTCAGGAACGCCGCCAAGCCCGCATCCCCCGCAAAACTGTAGGGCTTGCCAGTCGATGCACAGGTCATGTTGCCATCTGGCGGTATGAACCCTGCAAAGCTGAGTGTGGTTTCCGTGCTGATCAGCCGCGCCATGATGGCAGAACAGCGGACCGGATCATCGATTTCCGCCACGATGGTGGTCGCCATCGCCGAGGCAAGCCCCTGAGCGCGGCTGATCGCATCAATCTGTGGTGTGGCCGTTACCAGCGTTTCGCCGAACAACGCGGTTTCCCACCGCGCCTCTGCCTCGCTTTCATATTTTTGCGCCTGATTATAGGACAGCATCGCCAGCGGGGTGAGTGCCAGCCCAGAGGCGACCATCAGGCGAAAGCCGAGGCGTCCAAGCATGGGGCCGCGCGCAATTTCTGAAATCATGCGACGGCAAGCCCTGCCTGAAAGACGACGGCAAGGGATGCCGCATCCGCAAGAACCGGGTTTCCGGTGGGGGCGTTCATGCCCATCAATTCGCAAAGACGCGCCCGTGCGCGGCTGGCCCGGCTTTTCGCGGTGCCTGTCGCGATGCCCATCATGCCCGCGGCCTCTTCATACGAATAGCCGTTCGCACCGACGAGGATCAGCACTTCACGGTGTTCGGCAGACAACTGGTGGAAAGCCACCAGAAATTCACGAAAAGCGAGCTTTCCATCATGCTGCGGCAGAACCGACAGCGTGGCCGCATGAATGCCGTCCGGATCGGCCACCTCGCGTTTGACCTTGCGGCGGCTGGAAAAGAAAGTGTTGCGCAGAATGGTGAACAACCACGCACGCAAATCCGTGCCGAGGGTGAATTTGTCAAAGTTGGACCAGGCCTTGACGATGGTGTCCTGCACCAGATCATCAGCCGCCGCATGGTTGCGGGCAAGCGACATGGCAAACGCCCGAAGATCGGGAATGTGAAGCACCATATCACTGCGGGGGTCTGTTGTGGTGTCAGTCACGTCTTCCCCTCTTCCTGGCCCTCTTTCTCGCGCAGTTGGGCCAGCAGCTGGATGAACCGGTCAGGCACTGCTTCGGTCAGGGACGCCTGATAAACGCGTTTGAGATTTTCTTCGATCTCACGCGCGACCTCAACCCGGTCGCTGCGCGACAGAATTGCTTTTGCAAGGTGACCATCTACTGGTGGATTTACTTTTTCTGACATGTTGCCTGACACTTTTTTTGAGCCTTTAATCACTCTGTCATGGAACCTAACGCGGACCTAGAGCGTTAGGTTCCCAACACTGGGAAAAAAATGGGGATTATTCGATGACTGAGGCCAATGAGACAAGTGTAAGTGCTGCGATTGCCAAAAGTCTACCCTTTCTGCGCCGCTATGGCCGGGCTTTGACGGGGAACCAGACAAGCGGGGATCGTTTTGCGGCAGCGACACTTGAGGTGATCCTTGAGGATATGTCGGCGATTGCGTCACAGGCTGATCCGAAAGTGGCCCTTTTTCATGCTTTTCACCGGGTATGGTCCAGTGCCGGCGCGCCGGTGGGGGAACCTGACAGTTCGCTGTCGGCACAGGCGCAAAGGCACCTGTCGCAATTGACGCAGAATTCGCGCGAGGCGCTGCTTTTGCATGTGATCGAAGGCTTCACCATCGACCAGATCGCCATCATCTTGGAACTTGACCTTGACGACGTGGCCAGACTGATCGCCGTTGCGGTCAAAGAAATGGAAGCGTCGGTTGTGGGTGCGGTGATGGTGATCGAGGATGAGGCGATCATCGCCATGGATATCGTCGATATCGTCACCCAGATCGGACATAGTGTGACAGGCATCGCCCGCACCCGGACCGAGGCTGTTGCCCTGGCCGGGCGGGAACGCCCCGACCTGATCCTTGCCGACATCCAGC
>JANMDH010000506.1:0-6003 GCA_031376195.1 Gemmobacter sp.
CGACAGGGTGAGGATGACGTTCGGGTTTCCGGGCTGGCGGCGCGTTGCTGTGCCTGCCGCGCTGGGTGCCGCCATGGCACTGGGTCAGGCACCGCTGGGCTGGTGGTTTGTCACGCTGCCTGCGCTGGCGGTGTTGCTTCGGCGCATCGGGCAACAGCCGCCCGTTGCCGGGGCGTGGATGGGCTGGTTCGCGGGTGCGGGGTATTTCGACCTTGGGCTAAGCTGGATCGTCAATCCCTTCATGGTCGATGCGGCGCGGGATGGCTGGATGGCGCCCTTTGCGCTGATTTTGATGGCGACGGGATTGGCGCTGTTCTGGGCACTGGCGGGCTGGATTGCGGGGCGCACGGCACGCGCGCCGTCGGATCGGGCGCTGCTGTTTGCGCTGACCCTGACGGCGGTTGAATTGGCCCGGGGCTATGTGTTCACCGGCTTTCCCTGGGCGATGATCGGGCATGTCTGGCTGGAAACGCCTGTGGCGCAACTGTCCGCCTTGGCAGGGCCGGGGGGGCTGACACTGCTGGCTTGTCTGGCGGCGGCGCTGCCGGTTGCGGGCCGCGGGCGGGGCGTGGGTGCTGCGGCGGTTCTTGTGGTGGCGGCCTTCGGATATGGCCAATACCGCCTGTCGCTGCCCGCCCCCCCTGCGCGCGATATGACCGTGCGGTTGGTCCAGCCGAATGCCGAACAGCATTTGAAATGGGATCCGGATCAGGCAGACCTGATTTTTGAGCGTGAGCTAGCGATGACCGCAGCGCAGCCTGCCCCCGATCTGACGATCTGGCCCGAAACCTCTGTCCCCTATTTCTTTGAGGATGGGGGCGGCGTTGCCCTTGCGATGACCGGTGCTGCGCAAGGGGCTGTGGTTGCCGCAGGCGTGCAATGGGTGGATGGCGACCAGATCTACAACAGTCTGGTCGTGCTTGGCGATCAGGGCCGGGTCAGCGCCCGCTATGACAAATCGCATCTGGTGCCGTTTGGTGAATATGTGCCCTACGGCGATCTGGCCTGGCGCTGGTTCGGCATCCGGGCCTTCGCGGCACAACAGGGTTTTGGCTATAGTGCAGGGTCCGGGCCGCAGGTCATCGACCTTGGCGCGCGACTGGGAAAAATCCTGCCGGTCATCTGTTACGAAGCGGTGTTTCCCCAAAGTTTCCGGGGTACGCCGCGCGCCGACTGGATCCTTCAGATCACCAATGACGCGTGGTTCGGCACCCTGACCGGCCCGTTTCAGCATCTGGCCCAGGCGCGTCTGCGGGCGATTGAACAGGGGCTGCCGCTGATCCGGGTGGCCAACACGGGCGTTACGGCGGTCATCGACGCGCGCGGGCGGGTGGTGGACAGCCTGCCGTTTGGCACGACCGGATTTCTGGATGCGAAAGTGCCGGGTGCCCTGACCGCCCCGCCCTATGCGCGTTGGGGCGAAGTGCCGATCCTTGTGGTGTTGATGGTGCTGATGATCGCCCTTCTTTCCCTTCGCGCTCGCAGGATGGATTGACGCGGGGCACCGTGCAGCCTAACGGGTGCGCCTGACCTGTCACAACGGCTTCCTGGCGTGACGGGGTTCATTCAACGGAGCACGTCCCAATGACCCGCAGTTCCTATGTATTCACTTCCGAGAGTGTCTCGGAAGGGCACCCTGACAAAGTGTGCGACCGCATTTCCGACGCCGTGTTGGATGCTTTTCTGACCGAAGAACCCAACGCGCGCGTTGCCTGTGAAACCTTTGCCACCACGAACCGTGTGGTCGTGGGTGGCGAGGTGGGGCTGTCGGACCCCACACATCTGGCGATGATGATGGACAAGGTCGACAGCATCGTGCGCGGCTGTGTGCGCGATATCGGCTATGAACAGGATGCGTTCCATTGGAACACGCTTGAAGTCACCAACCTGCTTCACCCCCAATCCGCCCATATCGCGCAAGGCGTGGATCGGGACGGGGCGGGTGATCAGGGAATCATGTTCGGCTATGCGACAGACGAAACCCCGGAACTGATGCCCGCGCCGATCCAGTATGCGCATGCGATCCTGCGGCGATTGGCCGAAGTGCGCAAATCGGGGGAAGAGCCGACGCTGCGCCCGGATGCGAAATCGCAACTTTCGCTGCGCTATGAAAATGGCAAACCGGTGGAGGTGACATCGCTGGTCCTGTCCACGCAACATGCGTTGGAAAGCCAGACGAGTGCCGATATCCGCGCGATTGTGGAGCCGCATATCCGGTCAGTCCTGCCTGACGGCTGGCTGACCGACCGGACGGAATGGTGGGTGAACCCGACGGGAACCTTCGTGATCGGCGGGCCGGATGGCGACGCAGGCCTGACCGGGCGGAAGATCATCGTGGATACGTATGGCGGGGCGGCCCCGCATGGTGGTGGCGCGTTCAGCGGCAAGGATCCGACAAAGGTTGACCGGTCGGCTGCCTATGCGGCACGTTATCTTGCGAAGAACGTGGTGGCGGCCGGGTTGGCAAAGCGGTGCTGCATTCAGGTCAGCTATGCGATTGGGGTGGCCAAACCGCTGTCGATCTATGTCGATACCTATGGAACAGGGATCGTGCCCGAGGCGCAGATCGAAGCGGCTGTGGCCAAGGCGATGGACCTGACCCCGCGCGGCATTCGGACGCATCTGGGGCTGAACCGCCCGATCTATGCGCGTACCTCGGCTTACGGCCATTTCGGGCGCGCGCCGGAGGCGGACGGCGGATTTTCCTGGGAACAGACGGATCTGATCGACACGCTGAAAAAGACGGTTTGAGCGGGAGGGTGACTATGACTGATGTATCGGGTCTGAAACAACTCGGCCAGACGACTGAACTGCCATCCGACCCCTCAAGGGCCGTATTGGAACGGGTGCCGGCGGGGCATCAGGGCACGGCTTATGTCGTGCGTTTTACTGCGCCGGAATTTACCTCGCTGTGCCCGATGACGGGCCAGCCGGACTTTGCGCATATCGTGATTGATTATGTGCCCGGCGAATGGCTTGTCGAAAGCAAGTCGTTGAAACTGTATCTGCATTCCTTCCGCAATCACGGGGCCTTCCATGAGGATTGCACGCTGGACATCGGCAAGCGGGTGGTTGAATTGCTGAACCCCGCATGGCTGCGGATCGGTGCCTATTGGTATCCGCGCGGCGGGATTCCGATTGATGTGTTCTGGCAGACAGGTGTGGCACCCGAAGGGCTGTGGCTGCCCGATCAGGGCGTCGCGCCGTATCGCGGGCGGGGCTAAGGCGCGGCAGTTCGTCCTGAAAAAGACGGATGTGATCGCGGCGCTGAAAAAGTGGTCATTAGCGTTGTGCAAAAAAGGGGGCCGGTTTGCGGCCCCCTTTTCGTGTTCAGATCACAGGTTCTTCCATTCTTCCGGCACCCAGGCGAAGGCATCGCCTTTCGCCTCGACATGGCCAAAGCCGGGGAACGGCAGGTGGCAGCCCGACACCGCGATTTTGTCTGCAACTGCCATCGCCAGCACCTTCTTGCGCGTCTCTGCCGCCGCAGCCCCGTCCGCATCAAAGCTGATCCCGATATCCGGGTGGCTGAATTGCAGTGCCGCCAGTGCCGCCGTGTCACCCCAGATGATCAGCTGTTCGCTGCCCGACGACAGGCGGTATCCGGTGTGGCCCGGCGTGTGCCCGTTCATCGCGATGGCCGTGACGCCGCCGCCGAGATCGGCATCGCCGTCGAACGGCGTGATGCGGTCGCCATAGGCTGCTGCCACGCCGCGCGCCAGCGCGAAGAAGCCTTGCGCGGATTCCGGGACGGAGGCGGCTATCGCTTCATCCGTCCAGAAATTCAAGTCGGTGCCCGACACATGCACTGACGCATTGGCAAAAGTTGCAGCCTCGCCCGTCATTAACCCGCCGATATGGTCGGGGTGCATGTGGGTCAGGATGACGCGATTGACCGCCTCGGGTGCCACGCCAGCGGCGGCGAGGGTGGGGATCAGGCGGCCCGCACCGGGGCCGAAGGCCACGCCGGCGCCGGCGTCGATCAGGGTGATCTGATCGCCCGAGCGCACCAGATAGGCGGTGATCGGGATCGGGATCGCTGCTTTCGGATCAAGATAGGCGGCGGCGAGGCTCGCCTCGACCACCGCCGGGTCGGCATTGGTCAGAATTTCGAGACCCAGGTTGAAGGACCCGTCCAGCAGTGTGGTGACGGTGATGTCACCAAGCTTGCGGTCATAGAGCATCGGGCGCATCGCTGGGGCGGCGTCGGCGGTCTGGGCCAGCACAAGGCGGGGCGCGCCGAGGGCGGCAAGGGCGGTGGCTGCGGCGGCAGTGCCGAATAGGCCGCGACGGGAAAGAATGGGGGAACGCATTGGATACTCCTTCACAATGGACGGACCACAGGCGCATTGCGGCACCTTGGTCCACCTACCGCTAACCGACCGGGGCGCGTGCAACAATCGGGCTGTTGGTCTTAGTCTGTGCTTGCGCGCACAGGGTCTGCGCGGGGGCACGGATGCCATCGAGCGGTGGTCATTCGGGGATCGGACGGCACCCGGCACCTTGACCCCGAAGTCTGTGCCCCATAGCGCATGGAATGGATATGGAAGGACATCTTATGGGTATCGGGTCGCCGCCAAAATCGGGCTTTGCAAGATCAGCTGTGGAACTGATCGTGATGGATCATGAAAAATCACTGCTGTTCTGGACGGATGTCCTTGGGTTCGGGATCGCCTATCGCCGTCCGGCCCAGAAATTCGCCTATCTTGAACGGGCCGAGGGCGCGCAGGTGATGATCTATGAACGCGATGGCGATTGGGAAACCGGGGAATTTGATCTGCCCCTGGGACGCGGCTTGGTCATTCAGGTGTCGGTCGATGACGTCGATGCCGTGGCAAAATCCGTGACGGCGGCAGACGTGCCGTTCTATGTGGCTTTGCGCGAAAAGTGGCGCGATTGGGGTGACCGGCTTGGCGGGCAGCGTGAATTTCTGGTGCAAGACCCGGATGGATATCTGGTGATGGTGTCGCAGCGGATCGGGACGCGGCCTTTGCCGGATGGGCCGCCCGCTTGACGCGACCGGGTGGCCCGGATACCCCGCCGAAATGATGGATGAGCTTCCCCCTTTTGAACGCCGGAACTTTTATGGCCGGGTGCATGGCAAGACGCTGAGGGCGAGCCAGAAAGAGTATCTGGCGGACGACCTTGGGCCGATTTCCCTGCATAACCTGACCCGCGCGGAAAACCCGGCGCGAACCCCGATTGACGTGGGCGCGATCACGGGCGGGCGGCCTCTGTGGCTTGAGGTCGGTTTTGGCGGGGGCGAACATCTGGTGGGGATGGCGGCGGCAAACCCGGATGTGTTCATGGTGGGATGCGAGCCTTTCGTGAACGGGGTGGCGATGCTGTTGGGCAAGGTGCGCAAGGCCGGGGTGTCGAACCTGATGATCCATCCGGGCGACGTGCGCGATCTGTTTGAGGTGCTGCCTGTGGCCTGCGTGCAGAAAGCGTTTTTGAACTATCCCGATCCTTGGCCCAAGGCGCGGCATCACCGCCGCCGGTTCGTGACGCCGGGATATCTGGCATCCTTGGCCCATGTGATGCTGGCAGGGGCGGAGTTTCGGGTGGCGACGGATATTCCCGACTATGTGCGCCAAACGCTGGAAGAAGTGCCGAAGGCGGGGTTTGATCTGGTGGAGCAGTCGGATCAGCCTTGGGCAGACTGGATTTCAACACGCTACGAACAAAAGGCCCTGCGCGAAGGTCGCCCGCCGCATTATGTGACGTTTCGCCGTCAGGGTTGACGGGTGGCGATGCGGCCACTGCCGATACCCGGACAATGCCGTGACCCCATCACCGTGTGGTGTAACCGTCATGCCGCCGCCGGTTGAGCGGCGCGCCACAGATAATCCTATTCGTCAAAGACGGAAACATGCGCGTTTTGGCCCAAAGACCAGTTACAGAAAATCGGGTTTGAACCCAATCCCGACCTTCGCCCCGGTGTTGCAACACCGGCGATAAGTCCTATCAGCCGCGCCGGGCCGACTCGATCAAGGCCACGTC
>JANMDH010000519.1:0-2417 GCA_031376195.1 Gemmobacter sp.
CGACGAGACGGAAGGGCTGGCCTGGTACGATCGGATCAAGGCGGGGGTGACGCAGGTCGGGGCGTTGGTGACGCCCGAGGGCGGGCTGGAAATGCGGTTCGGGGACTGGCCGGAGGCAACAGGCAAGGCGGAGGCGAATGAGGCGGCACCCACTTTGCCGCCCCCCGCGTTCGCGACGGATCGCGCACCGCCTGTCGAGGCGAGGATCAAGCCGCTGTCACCTTCCGATCTGGGCGGGGCCAAGGTTTTGCCGGGCGAGACGGATGATCGGGACGGAGAGACAGCCCGGCGGCGGGGGACGGGGCTGCATATGCTGCTGGAACATCTGCCGGGGGTGGATGAGGAGCGCTGGTCTGAAATAGCGGCGGTGTTGATTGCTGATCCGGGGGATCGGGCGGCCTGTCTGGCGGATGCGGCGCGGGTTCTGAATGCGCCGGGATTGGCGCATGTGTTCGGGGCGGGCAGTCTGGCCGAGGTCGGGGTGACGGCGGAACTGGACGGCATGCCGATGCTGGGCAGTATTGACCGGTTGATTGTCGGGGAGACCCGGGTTCTGGCGGTGGATTTCAAATCTAACCGGGTGGTGCCGCAAACTGTCGATCAGGTGCCGGAAGGTTTGATGCGTCAGCTGGGGGCCTATGGATCAGCGCTGCGGCAGATTTATCCGGGGCGGGTGGTTGAGGTGGCGATTTTGTGGACGCAAACGGCGGAATTGATGGTGCTGCCGGGGGTGTTTCACGCGTGAAATTGTTGTAATGTTGAATTTGTTATATTTATCAGCTTTTCATCATCTGGAGCGTGTCGCGCAGTTCCGGGACGAAGTCGTAGATTTTGGATGGGATTTTGTGATCGGCTTTCGGCAGAACCGCGAAGCCCGTCATCAGGTTTTCCGTCATTGTCAGCAGTGGAAATATCATCCGCCCCTGCTGCACCGCGGCGACCACTTGCCACCAGTTCCGCGATGATCGGTGCAATGGTCTGGCGTGATGGTTTTTCGATCAGTGCGGCGTTCGTCGTGACAATCTGTACCGCTGTTTGGGCCTGAACGGCATGCGGCATCAGGCACAGGATTATGGCGATCAACAAATGGAAAAGGCGCATGTGGGTGTGTTTCCTGCTGCAGGGGTCCGGCCAGAACGGAACCCCCGTTTGGCATCACCCATTGGCATCAACAGTCAGACTTGATCTGCACGCAGGTCGTTGTGTCGGTGTTGTACATCCCGCAGTCCAGATCCGGCCAATCCGCAGTCAGCACCACCAATTCCGGCAGGAAGTCCGTCGATGCGTCGCCTTCGACAGGTTCGGTCTGGCTGATGATGTCGAACTGGCCATCGGCCCCGATTTTACCGATCAGGACTGGTTTGGTCAGGTGGTGGTTCGGCGACATCTTGGCCATGCCGCCCGTACATTGCGGCGCGAACGGCATCCACATCAGTTGTGCCGGCCTTTTCGACGGCTATCACCCGCAGGTCGAAACGGATCACGTGCGCCTTCATCGGGTCGCTTTTGACGCGCTTTGGGTCACCGGCGAAGGCGTGCCATTGTTCGATGAGAGCCTTATTTTCCGGCGTATCCGCCGACACGCCCGCCGCTGCCAGTTCTTTGTAGAAACCGATGTTGGCATCGCCGTTGATTGTGGAAATCACGCCAACTTTTTTGCCGTCAGCACCCGGCGCCACGATATCGGCCAGATTTTCAACCAGTCGGAATGACCGAAGGGGGTATAGTTTACAAAGCGGTGTTCCTTCGCGATGCCTTTGGAAATGAGGTAAGCCTCAAGAATGTTGTTCGTCGTGAGCGGATAAACATAGTCAGTGCCGAGGAGCGCAAATTTCTGCACGCCCAGTTCCTCCGGACAATAATCCTTCGCGGGGATTGCCTGCTGGTTGGGCGCAGCGCCCGTGTAGAAGACGTTCTTTGACAATTCTTCACCCTCGTACTGGACGGGATAGAACAGCAGGCCGTTCAGTTCTTCGATCACCTGCAGCACCGATTTGCGCGATACGGATGTCTAGCAGCCAAATATCACATCCAGTTTGGACACAGTCAGCAATTCGCGCGCCTTTTCCGCGAACAGTGGCCATGCGGCAGTCCAGCAATGGCAAACCGGGGATGGCTGGAATTCCGCGCCTGAATTCGCCCTGCCTGCCTGTTTCTCAAGCCTTGGCAGTCAGAGAGTGGCTTTTTGGGTATGCCGGAATCTGCCAATCCAGTTTAGTGGCAGCGTCAAGAAGAGTGCCAAGAAAACCTGATCTTCCCATCAACACCAAAAATTAAAAGAATTGGCAATCGTGAAGTGATCTGCAACGATATCCTTAATAAAATCAAAAGAGACTCTGGGAGGAGTGTCGACCATGCTGCCGGATGGCGGGCCTGTCATGTTAAGCGGAACCTGTGTAGAGCCGGGGATTTTTGCG
>JANMDH010000076.1:0-4277 GCA_031376195.1 Gemmobacter sp.
ATCGCAGGCTGCACCTATTGCCAGCCGCAGGTGGCGAGCGTCGGTTTGACCGAAGAAAAGGCCAAGGCAGCAGGGCACGAGATCAAGGTAGGACGCTTCCCATTTATCGGGAATGGCAAGGCGATTGCCCTGGGCGAGGCAGAGGGGATGATCAAGACAATCTTCGACGCGAAATCTGGCGAATTGCTGGGTGCGCACATGATCGGTGCCGAAGTAACGGAATTGATCCAGGGCTACGTGATCGGGCGCACGCTGGAGACGACGGAAGTGGATCTGATGAACACCGTCTTCCCGCACCCGACGCTGTCGGAAATGATGCACGAATCCGTGCTGGATGCCTACGGTCGCGCGATCCATATCTGACAGGCCGGGGGGCTGCCCGCCCCCCGGACCCAGCGGGGATATTTTTGAACAGAAGATTGGTGCAATCATGCGCAGCGTTCTGATCGTTCTTGCGCTGTGGTCCGCTGGTCTGGGGGCGGCGGCGCAATTTGGCAAGATGTCGGTTCTGTATGATGTGTTGGCGGAAACCTACGCCGCGCATTCCGGTGTGGGCATCGGCCTCATGGTCTCTATCGTCGGCATTGTCGGGCTGATCTTTGGCACCACCGCAGGCCTGCTGGTCGCACGCATCGGACCAAAGCGGGCGATTGTGGCGGCCCTGATCCTCGGGGCCGGGGTGTCGGCGGTGCAGGCGTTTTTCCCTGCCTATCCGGTGATGATGCTGACCCGCGTGCTGGAAGGCGTGTCGCATCTGGCCATCGTCGTTGTCGGGCCGACCGCGATTGCCGGTGTCGCGTCTGAACGGTTTCAGGGCCTGGCCATGACCCTGTGGTCCAGCTTTTTCGGGGTGACTTATGCGGTGCTGGCCTTGGTTGCGCCGCCTTTGATCGGGGCGGCGGGGCCGGGCGCGTTGTTCGTGGGACATGCGGCGTGGATGGCTGCGATTGCCGCCGTTCTGGCGCTCCTGCTGCCCCGCGATCCGGCGGTGCGTTCTGTGGCGTTTTCCGGCAGTTTGCTGCGCCAGCATATTGAAATCTACACGTCACCCCGCCTTGCCGCCCCGGCGATGGGTTTTGTCTTCTACACCGTGATCTACGTTGCCCTGCTGACGCTGCTGCCCCCGATGATGGCGCAGGGACAGCGCGCTTTGGTGGCCACCGGCATGCCCCTGATGTCGATTGCGGTGTCCCTCACCCTGGGCGTCTGGCTGCTGTCAAAGGTGACGGCGGTTGCCTTGGTGCAGGGTGGCTTTGCCCTGGGTGCCTTGGCGGCAATCGGGCTCTGGGTGTTCTGGGGGCAGGGGGCGGCTACCGGGTTTGCGCTGCTGCTGGCGGCAGCGATGGGCCTTGTGCAGGGCGCGAGTTTCGCGACCATCCCGCAGTTGAACACAGACGCCCCCGACCGCGCGCGGGCGGCAGGGGCCATTGCGCAACTTGGCAATCTGGGCACCACGACCGGCACGCCCCTGCTCGCCCTGATCGTGGCCGGATTCGGGGTCAACGGCCTTTTGCTCTTCATCGTGCCGTTCTGCATCTGCGGGATCGCCGTGCATTGGCTGCAAACCCGCCGCCGTTTGGCGCAATAATCCGACATACCGGTCAGTCGTTCACACTTCGTTCACATTTTTCCATTGGAGACTCGGCCCCGATGGCCTATCTGTCACCCATTGCCGGGGGTAGGTCATGTCGGAACAGAAGTTCATTTCGGTGCGCGGCGCGCGCGAACATAATCTGAAGAACATCGACGTGGACATTCCGCGCGATCAGTTCGTGGTCATCACCGGGCTTTCTGGCTCTGGCAAGTCCTCGCTCGCCTTCGACACGATCTATGCCGAAGGTCAGCGCCGGTATGTGGAAAGCCTGTCCGCCTATGCGCGGCAGTTTCTGGATATGGCGGGCAAGCCGGATGTGGATCACATTTCCGGCCTGTCGCCCGCCATTTCGATCGAACAGAAAACCACCTCGAAAAACCCCCGCTCCACTGTCGGGACCGTCACGGAAATCTACGACTACCTGCGCCTGTTGTTTGCCCGGGTCGGCACCCCGTTCAGCCCGGCCACGGGTCTGCCGATCACGGCAATGCAGGTGCAGGACATGGTGGATGCCGTCATGGCGATGCCCGAAGGCAGCCGCGCCTATCTGCTCGCCCCCATCGTGCGCGACCGCAAAGGCGAATACCGCAAGGAATTCCTTGACCTGCGCAAACAGGGGTTTCAGCGGATCAAGGTGAATGGCGTCTTCCACGAACTGGAGGAACCGCCCACGCTCGACAAGAAATTCCGCCACGACATCGACGTGGTGGTCGACCGTATCGTGGTGAAGGAAGGGATCGAAACCCGCCTCGCCGACAGTTTCCGCACAGCACTCGACCTTGCCGACGGCATCGCGATCTTCGAGACGGCCCCGGCCGAGGGCGAAGGCGACCCCATCCGCACCACGTTCAGCGAGAAATTCGCCTGCCCGGTATCAGGCTTCACCATTTCCGAAATCGAGCCGCGCCTGTTCAGTTTCAACGCGCCCTTCGGGGCCTGCCCGGCTTGTGACGGGTTGGGGGTGGAACTGTTCTTCGACGAACGCCTCGTCGTGCCGGATCAGGGGCTGACCCTGGCACAGGGGGCGATTGCACCCTGGTCGAAATCGAAATCCCCTTATTTCATTCAGACAATAGATGCGCTGGCGAAACATTACGGCTTTGACAAAAAGGCGAAATGGAAAGACCTGCCCGAGGCGGTGAAGGAAGTTTTCCTGCGCGGATCGGGCGGCGACGAAATCAAGTTCCGCTATGACGAAGGCGGCCGGGTCTATGAAGTGTCCCGCGTGTTCGAAGGCGTGATCCCGAACATGGAACGCCGCTACCGCGAAACCGACAGCGCCTGGAGCCGCGAGGATATGGAGCGTTTCCAGAACAACAGCTACTGTGGCACCTGTCACGGTTACCGCCTGAAGCCTGAGGCGCTGGCCGTCAAAATCGCAGGCCTGCACGCAGGGCAGGTCGTCCAGATGTCGATCAGCGAGGCGCATGCCTGGATCGGATCGGTGCCCGAATCGCTGGGTGTGCAGAAAAATGAAATCGCGAGGGCGATCCTTAAGGAAATCCGCGAACGGCTGGGCTTTCTGGTCAATGTCGGGCTGAATTACCTGACCCTTGCGCGAAACGCTGGAACCTTGTCGGGCGGGGAATCGCAGCGCATCAGGCTCGCCTCGCAGATCGGGTCGGGGCTGACGGGCGTTTTGTATGTGCTGGATGAACCCAGCATCGGCCTGCACCAGCGCGACAATGACCGGCTGCTGACCACCCTGAAAAACCTGCGGGATCAGGGAAATACCGTTCTGGTCGTCGAACACGATGAAGACGCCATCCGTGAGGCGGATTATGTGTTCGACATCGGCCCGGGGGCGGGCATCCACGGTGGTCAGGTCATCGCACACGGGACACCCGCGCAGGTGATGGCGCATCCCGACAGTGTCACGGGCCTGTATCTGTCGGGCAAGCGCGAGATTGCAATCCCCAAGGTTCGGCGCAAAGGGAACGGCAAGAAACTGACCGTGGTCGGTGCCACCGGCAACAACCTGCAGAATGTGACAGCCGAATTTCCGCTGGGCATGTTTGTCTGCGTGACCGGCGTGTCGGGCGGGGGCAAATCCACGCTCACCATCGAAACCCTGTTCAAAACCGCCGCCACGCGCCTGAACGGGGCACGCGAAACACCCGCCCCCTGCGAGACGATCCGCGGCTTTGAACATCTGGACAAGGTGATCGACATTGATCAACGCGCCATCGGGCGCACACCCCGGTCAAACCCGGCGACGTATACGGGGGCCTTCGGGCCGATCCGCGACTGGTATGCCGGTCTGCCGGAATCCAAAACCCGTGGCTATCAGCCGGGCCGCTTCAGCTTTAACGTCAAAGGCGGGCGGTGCGAGGCGTGTCAGGGCGACGGCGTGATCAAGATCGAAATGCACTTCCTGCCCGACGTCTATGTAACCTGCGAGACCTGCAAGGGTCAGCGTTATAACCGTGAGACGCTTGAGGTCAGGTTCAAGGGCAAGAATATCGCCGAAGTGCTTGATATGACATGCGAAGATGCCCAGGTGTTTTTTCAGGCAGTCCCCGCGATCCGCGACAAGATGGTCGCGTTGTGCGAAGTGGGCCTTGGCTATATCAAGGTCGGCCAGCAGGCAACGACCCTGTCGGGGGGTGAGGCGCAGCGCGTGAAACTGTCCAAGGAACTGTCGCGCCGCGCAACGGGCCGCACGCTGTATATTCTGGACGAA
>JANMDH010000077.1:0-9692 GCA_031376195.1 Gemmobacter sp.
AGCGCGCACGCCACCGCCAGCATTGGGCGGCGTTTTCATCCTGGCAGCCCTTCAGGCCGGATCGCGCGATGGCCCGTACAGCATATTCGACGGCCCGCCAAACGAGATCACTTTTCTGTTTGATGGTGACACGATGGTGGATGCGACGGCGGGCGCGCGTGCGATTTTGGCCTTGGGACCACAAGTTGGCAGCCCGCTTTCGCGGCTGTTGGCGCATTTGTCGGTGCGATTTTCAGGGTTGGAAGAACGACTTTTGGCCCTGCCGGTCGAAGGCCAGTTCACTTTGCCTGCCGCCCACAATGACGATGAACTGCTGCGGGCAGAACTTCGCGGGGGCCTGACACGGATTTCGCTGCTGCCCGCGCAAGACGCGCGGCGGATGTCGGACGGGCTGAGTCTGATCGCGATGGATCAGGAGCTTTCGACATTACGGTCGACCGTAAGCAGTGCCCCCTACCTGATCTGGCGGGAGGATGCGGACGACAAGGTAATCTGGGCCAACGCCGCCTATCTGCTGGAAGCGGCGGATCGGCTGGCCCCGGATGAGGATTTGAGCTGGCCTCTGCCACGCCTGTTTGCGCAGGCGGTCAGCGTGCAGGCGGCGTCGGGTCAGCGGCTGTTTCTGAACAAGGCAGATCAGGGAAAACAATGGTTCGATGTGCGCAGCGTTCTGGATAACGGGGATCGGCTGTCCTATGCCCTGCCTGCAGATGCGGTGGTGCAAGCGGAAACCACACTGCGCGACTTCATGCAGACGCTGACCAAGACCTTCGCGCATCTGCCGACCGGATTGGCGATCTTTGACCGGCAACGCCAACTTCAGCTGTTCAATCCGGCGCTGGTTGATCTGACGGGATTACAGCCGGATTTCCTGACGATGCGCCCGGCACTGTTTGCCGTGCTGGATGCGATGCGGGACCGGAACATGATCCCGGAACCGAAAAACTACCGCACGTGGCGCAAACAGATGACCGATCTGGAAAAGGCGGCCGCGTCCGGCCTGTATGAAGAAACATGGAATCTGCCTTCGGGACAGACCTATCGTGTGATCGGGCGGCCTTATCCGAACGGGGCGCTTGCCCTGATGTTCGAGGATATTTCGACGGAAATGACGCGGACGCGCCGCTATCGGGCCGATCTGGAACTGGGCCAGTCCGTGATTGACGCCATGGAAGACGCCATGGCCGTATTTGCGCAATCGGGCCTGCTGGTGATGACGAACACGGCCTATGCCGACCTGTGGGGGCATGATCCGGCCACGGCGTTGACGGACGGGAATATTGCCGGCGTCACCGCGCATTGGCGTGCGCAAAGTGCCCCCACAGTGCAGTGGGCGGAGGTCGAAAATTTTCTGACGACGATCGGGGCACGGGGACCTTGGGCAGGCGAAGTACGTTTGTTGGATGGGCGGCTTGTATCTTTCCGAATCAAGGGGTTGCAGGGCGGGGCACGGCTGGTATCGTTTCGGGTGATCAACCACGCCGCCAAAAAGCACACAGTTCCCATTGACGATCCCCGCAAAACGGCGTGACGGCCTTGCGGCGCGCAGTCGGGGCCGTCAGATTGCAGCGATGCAAATCGCCGCCTCGACCAACAGTCTGTCTATCGTCTTGCCGAATGACGAGGCGACCACGCGCCTCGGCGCGGTTCTTGCGGGGCTGCTGAAGCCGGGCCAGACAGTCCTGCTGGAAGGTCCGATTGGCGCAGGCAAAACCCATCTGGCACGCGCCCTGATCCGGGCGCGCCTGGGACGGACGGAAGACGTGCCGTCGCCAAGTTTCACGTTGGTGCAGGTCTACGATCATCCGGATGGCGACATCTGGCACGCCGATCTTTACCGGCTGAGCCACCCGGACGAAGTTGCCGAACTGGGGCTGGAGATGGCGTTCAGGACAGCAATCTGTCTGGTTGAATGGCCAGATCGCCTGGGGCGGATGGTCCCTGCGGAGGCCATCCATTTGCGTCTGGGCGATATGGGCGAAGGCCGTGTCGCAAGAGTGGTGGCCAAGGCAAGCCTGATCCGGGATTTGACCCTGCTTTGGGAAAGCGGGCTGACATGACAGCGCCCGACACACCGGACCGAAGCGCGTTGTCGGCGCAATTTCTGCATCTTGCGGGTTGGGGGAACGCTACGCGTCATCCGTTGGCAGGTGATGCGTCGGCGCGTCGGTATGAACGATTGGTGAGGGGCCGCAACCGGGCGGTTTTGATGGACGCCCCACCCGGCCAAGCAGATGATACTGCAGATTTCGTGCGGATCGGGGCCCATCTGAACCGCATCGGACTTTCTGCGCCAAAGGTTCTGGCCCAAGACCTGACTTGCGGATTTCTGTTGCTGGAAGATTTGGGCGATGGCCTGTTCGCCCGATTGGCCCAAGATACCCCCGCGCTGGAGCCTGTGCTTTATACCGCCGCAACGGATGTTCTGGTGCATCTGCAAACGCGGCCTGCGTCGCCCGGCCTGCCGAACCCGGATGCAGGGAATTGGGCCATGGCTGCCGCCTTCGCCTTGGATTGGTACCGCTTTGCGATCACGGGCAGTCGCGCCGACAGCGCCCTATTCATCGACACGCTAAGCCATCTGATCGCCGAATATGCCGATGGCCCGCGCGTCCTGATTCTGCGGGACTATCACGCGGAAAATCTGCTTTGGCTGCCCCGCCGCAACGGCTTGCGTCGGGTTGGGCTGCTCGATTTTCAACTGGGGCAGCAGGGGCAACCGGCCTATGATCTTGTGTCGCTGCTGCAGGATGCACGGCGCGATGTGCCTGTGGCGATCGAGACTGCGATGATCGCGCATTTCGCACAGGCCACCGGCGCATCGCTTGCCCCGTTGCAAACCGCCTATGCCGTTCTGGGGGCGCAGCGGGCCTTGCGTATTCTGGGCGTGTTTGCGCGCCTCTGCCTTGTCGCGGGCAAGCCCGGTTATGTGCCCCTGATCCCGCGCGTCTGGGGCCAGTTGCAACGCAATCTGGCGCATCCGGCGCTGGGGTTGCTGGCCCCGATCTGTGCGGGATTGCTGCCCGCCCCCACCCCTGAAAATCTGCAAAGGATCGCCGCAAAATGCGGGACATGCCCCAATCCCTGATGCTGTTCGCGGCGGGCCTTGGCACCCGGATGGGGGCGATGACCGCGGCGCGACCGAAGCCACTGATCGAGGTGGCAGGGCGCGCCCTGATCGACCATGCGCTGGATCTGGTGGACGGCGCAGGCATCGCGAAAACGGTGATGAACCTGCATTACCTGCCCGATCAGATCCGTGCGCATGTGAAGGGTCGTGATGTGGGATTCAGCGCGGAACCCGGTTTGATTCTGGAAACTGGGGGTGGGCTGCGGGCTGCTGTGCCCTTGCTGGGGGCGGGGCCGGTGTTCACGCTGAATTCGGATGCTGTGTGGACGGGACGAAACCCCCTGATCGAACTGCGAGACGCGTGGGATGCCACCGGGATGGACGGACTTCTGATGCTGATGCCGACCGACCAAGCCACAGGGCACATAGGCGGCGGAGATTTCGACCTTGATGCGAAGGGCCGCCTGATCCGGGCACGGGGAACGGGGCGTTATGTCTATCTTGGGGCGCAGATCTTGCGGACGGAAGGATTGGCCGATTTTACCGAAGCGGCCTTTTCCCTGAACCGCCTTTGGGACAGGATGATCGAGGCTGGCCGCCTGTTCGGCACGGTGCATCAGGGGGGTTGGTGCGATGTGGGGCGGCCCGAGGGGATTGCCTTGGCCGAAGCGCTGCTAAGGGGTGAGGCATGAGTTCCAACATTTATGCGATGCCGCCGGGCGCGGATTTTCCAGCCCTACTGGTCGCGGGGTTGCGGGCGCGTCTGGCCGGTCAGCCGCCCGAGGCGATGGCGCGGGTTGAATTGATCGTGAACACCACGCGGATGCGACGGCGGGTGACGGATTTGTTCGTGGCTGCAGGGGCGGGGTTTCTGCCGCGCATCCGGCTGGTGACCGACCTTGGTGCGCAATCCCTGATCGCGGATCTGCCCCCGGCGGTACCGCCGTTGCGGCGCAGGCTGGAATTGTCGGTGCTGATTGGGGGCCTGTTGGACGCGCAGAAGGATTTTGCCCCGCGCGCGGCCCTGTTCGATCTTTCGGACAGTCTGGCCACCCTGATGGATGAGATGCATGGCGAGGGGGTTTCGCCGGATGCGATTGCAAATCTGGATGTGTCGGAGCATTCCGCGCACTGGAAACGGACGCAGGATTTCATGGGGATCGCTGCCCCATTTTTTGGCGAGCAAAGCCAGCCGGATACCGAAGCACGTCAACGCACGGTTGTGGAGGCACTGATCAAGACATGGGAAACCACGCCGCCGGATCACCCGATTATCCTGGCGGGATCGACCGGATCGCGGGGAACGACGGCGCTGTTGATGCAGGCAGTGGCAGGGTTGGCGCAGGGCGTGGTGGTGCTGCCAGGGTTCGATTTTGATCAGCCGGATGCGGTGTGGCAGGCAATGAATGATGCGATGGTGGCGGAAGATCATCCGCAGTTCCGCTTTCACCGGCTGTTGCAGGCGATGCAGCTGACACCCGCCGATGTGCAGCTTTGGCACGGGGCGACACCCCCGGATGCAGGGCGTAACAAGTTGATTTCCCTGTCGCTGCGACCGGCCCCGGTGACCGACCAATGGCTGACCGAAGGGCCGGACCTGCCAGACCTGCCCAGCGCCACCCGTGACATGACCCTGATCGAAGCATCCAGCCCCCGGGCTGAGGCGTTGGCGATTGCCCTGATCCTGCGGGAGGCGGCGGAACGGGGGCAGACGGCGGCGCTGGTGACACCCGACCGCGGCCTGACCCGGCAAGTGGCGGCGGCACTGGATCGCTGGGCCATTGTTCCGGACGATTCCGCGGGGCGGCCGATGGCGCTGACGGCTCCGGGGCGATTCCTGCGGCATGTGGCGGGGCTGTTCGGGCGCAAGCTGACGTCCGAGGCGCTGCTGACGCTGCTGAAACACCCGCTGTGCGCCAGCGGCGGGGTTGAGCGCGGCCCGCATCTGCGGTTGACGCGGGAACTGGAGTTGTGGCTGCGCAGGCGTGGCGCGCCGTTCCCGGATGCGCGGGTGCTGGCGGACTGGGCGGGGCGGCAGACGGATGCGTTCGCACCGGTTTGGGCGGGGTGGCTGGCGCAGGGGTTTGCGGGGGTTGAGGACGCGGGCACCCTGCCCCTGACCGACCATGTCGCGCGGCACATCGCCCTTGCACAGCGGCTGGCGGCGGGTCCGGAGGGAACCGAGACGGGGCGTCTGTGGCAGGGCAAGGCAGGCGAAGAAACCCACGCGATGATCGCTAATCTGCTGGTGGAGGCCACGCATGGCGGCAGCCTTTCGCCCGGCGATTATCGCGGGCTGTTCGAGGCGGTGATCGCCAAAGGCGAAGTGCGCGAGGATGTGGCGGCGCATCCCCGGATCATGATCTGGGGCACGTTGGAGGCGCGGGTTCAGGGGGCCGATCTGGTTATTCTGGGGGGGCTGAACGACGGTATCTGGCCGCAACTGCCGCCGCCGGACCCTTGGATGAACCGCCGGATGCGGCGGGATGCGGGGCTGTTGTTGCCGGATCGGCGGATCGGCCTGTCGGCGCATGATTACCAGCAGGCGGTGGCGGCGAAAACCGTGGTGCTCAGCCGTGCGACGCGGGATGCCGAGGCGGAAACGGTGCCGTCGCGATGGCTGAACCGCCTGACGAACCTGATGGGCGGGGTGGCGGAGCGGGGTGGCCCGCTGGCACTGGCCGATATGCGGGCGCGGGGGCAAGGCTGGCTGCGGATGGCCGAGGCGTTGGAGCGGGTGGAGCCTGCCACCACCGACCCGATCCGTCCCGCGCCCTGCCCGCCTGTCGAGGCGCGGCCGCGCGAATTGCCGGTGACGGCGATCAAGACGCTGATCCGGGATCCGTATGCGATCTATGCGAAATATGTGCTGGGGCTACGCCCTGTCGACCCGCTGCATCCGCAGGCAGATGCGCGGTTGCGTGGACAGGTTCTGCACAAGGTGCTGGAACGGTTCGTGCGCGAACGTCCAGAAGAGACGCGGGAACAAGCGAAGACTCGGCTTGCCGATCTGACCGACACCGTCTTACGCGATCAGGTGCCGTGGGCTGCAGCGCGCGTGTTCTGGCAGGCGCGGCTGGATCAGGCTGCGGATTTCTTTCTGGATCAGGATGAAAAAGGTAAAGGCACCCCCGTGGTTCTGGAATCCGGCGGGCGTCAGGTGCTTGCGCCTTTGGATTTCACGCTGACGGGCCGACCGGACCGGGTCGACGCGTTGTCCGATGGGCGGGTGCATGTCGTGGATTACAAGACGGGCGATCCGCCCACGAAGGCAGAGCAGAAGCATTTCGACAAACAACTTCTGCTGCTCGCCATCATGGCGGAACATGGGGCATTTCCGGGACTTGGGCGGATGGAGGTGGCAAAGGTCAGCTATCTTGGGCTTGGCACGTCCCCCAAAGTGGTAACAACAGAGATTTCGCCCGACACTTTGGGCGAGGTTTGGGAAGGTCTGAACACCCTGATCGGCAGCTATCTGTCGCCCGATAAAGGCTTTACCCCCCGCCGTGCGATGCAAAAGGACAAAGACCCATCCGATTATGACCACCTGTCACGCTTTGGCGAATGGGACATGACTGTCATGCCGACGACGATTAAGGTGGGCCGATGATCCGCAACGCAGCCAGCCAGCGGCAGGTTGATGCCGCCAATCCCGCGGCGTCGACCTGGCTTGCGGCCAATGCGGGGTCGGGCAAGACATCGGTGCTGACCGACCGGGTGGCGCGGTTGCTGCTGAACCACGTCGATCCGACGCGCATCCTGTGCCTGACCTACACCAAAGCAGCGGCGTTCGAGATGCAGAACCGTTTGTTCAGGCGTCTTGGCGAATGGGCGATGATGGGGGACGCGGCCTTGAGCGCAGCGCTGGAGGTGCTGGGTCTGGACCGGGCGCTGACGGGTGATGACCTGCGCAGCGCGCGGCGGCTGTTTGCGCGGGCGATCGAGACGCCGGGCGGCTTGCGCATCCAGACGATCCATTCGTTCTGCGCGGGGCTTTTGCGGCGATTTCCGTTGGAGGCGGGGGTGTCGCCGCAGTTTACGGAAATCGAAGATCGCGCAGCGGCCCTGATGCGGGACGAGATCGTGGAGGATATGGCGGGGGGCGGCGGGCGCGATGCGGTGGCCGGGTTGGCGACGCTGGCCGCAGGGGATGATCTGACGCGATTGGTGGCGGATATTTCGGGGAGGCGGGCGGATTTCGCGGTGCCGATGGACCGGGCAGAATGCTGGCAGGCGTTTGGGTTGAAGGCGGGTTTTACACAGGATGCGCTGCTGGGGCAGGTATTCCAAGGGGGTGAAGCAGACTTGGTGGCTGATCTGGTCGCGGTGATGGCGACAAGCACAAAAGTGACTGATCACAAGAATGCTGACTTGCTGGGGCGGTTGCAGTTTGAACCTGCCGATATGGGGACGCTGGACGCGCTGGAGGGCGTGTTTCTATATGGACCGACGGCCAAGGCCGGACCTTACAGTGCGAAGGTTGGTACTATTCCGACGAAAGACGTCCAGCCGCGCCTTGGCGACACGCTTGATCATTTGCATGACCTGATGCGCCGGGTTGAAACCGCGCGTCCCCAGCGCCTTGCCCTGAAGGCGGCTGAAAATACCCATGCCCTGCACCGGTTCGCGGCGGCGTTCCTGCCGGAATACAAGGCGCGCAAGGCGGCGCGGGGGGCTTTGGATTTCGACGATCTGATCACTGGGGCGCGGGCCTTGCTGACGGACCCTGCGGTGGCGCAGTGGGTTCTGTACCGCCTGGACGGAGGCATCGACCACATTCTGGTGGACGAGGCGCAAGATACAAGCCCGGTGCAATGGGACGTCATCGACCTTCTGGCGCAGGAGATACTGGAAAATCCGGGCGATCCTGCAAACCCGCGCACGATGTTCGTGGTGGGGGATGTGAAGCAGTCGATCTATTCGTTCCAGGGCGCGAATGTGGATGATTTCGGGCGGATGCGGGATCATTTCGCCGCAAGGCTGGCGCGGGGCGATACGGCGCTGGCCAATCTGACGCTGGAACATTCGTTTCGATCTTCACCCCTGATCCTCGACGTGGTGGATGCGGCCTTGGGGGCCGAAGGCAAGGCGATGGGTGGAGATTTCCGGCATGCTGCGTTCCGCAATGACATGCCGGGGCGGGTGGAGTTGTGGCCGCCTTTCCTTAAGGAAAAGACCCCCGAAGAAGGGGATTGGACAGACCCGGTGGATCGGGTTTCACCGCAGCATCACACGACGCTGATGGCGGAAAAGATCGCAGGGCGCATCAAGCACATTCTGGACAGCGGAAGCTGCATTCCAACAAAGAACGGACCTAGGCGGGCCACGGCGGGGGACGTTCTGATTTTGGTGCGGCGCAGGTCGGACCTGTTTGCGGAAATCATCCGGGCCTGCAAGGCGGCGGGGCTGCCGATTGCTGGGGCGGATCGGTTGAAGCTGGGGGCGGAACTGGCGGTCAAGGATCTGGGGTCGCTGCTGGCGTTTCTGGCGACACCGGAGGATGATCTGTCGTTAGCGGAGGCGTTGAAATCGCCGTTGTTCGGGTGGAATGAGGATGCGCTTTTCCGGCTGGCGCATGGGCGCAAAGGCTATCTGTGGGCAGCCCTGCGGGGGCAGGCGGATCAGCATTCGGAAACGATGGCGGTCCTGACAGATTTGCGGGATCAGGCCGACTATTTGCGGCCGTATGACCTTATAGAACGGGCGCTGACACGGCATGACGGGCGCAAAAGGTTCCTGACACGGTTGGGGGCGGAAGCAGAGGATGGAATTGACGCGCTGCTGTCGCAGGCGCTGGCCTATGAACGCAGCGATGTGCCGAGTTTGACGGGATTCCTGACATGGCTGCAAACCGAAGATGTGCAGATCAAGCGGCAGCTGGACAGCACGGGCAGCCTGATCCGGGTGATGACGGTGCATGGGGCCAAGGGGCTGGAAGCGCCGATCGTGATACTGCCGGATACGGCGGACCCGCATACGCAGGATCGGGGCAAAATGATCCAGCTGGAGAGCGGGGCAACGGTGTGGAAGCCGACCAAGGCGGAAAGCCCCTTGATGGTGGCCGATGCACAGGCCGCACGGTTGGAGGCGGCGGATCGCGAAAGCTTGCGGTTGATGTATGTGGCGATGACGCGGGCGCAAAGCTGGCTGATGGTGGGGGCGGCGGGGCCGTTGAAATCACATGGATCACAAGCGGCTGACGGGGACGAGACGGAAGGGCTGGCCTGGTACGACCGGATCAAGGCGGGGGTGACGCAGGTCGGGGCCGTGGTAACACCCGAGGGCGGGTTGGAAATGCGGTTCGGGGACTGGCCGGAGACATCAGGCGAAGCGGAGGCGAATGAGGCTGCACCCACTTTGCCGCGCCCCGCGTTCGCGACGGATCGTGCGCCGCCTGTCGAGGCGAGGATCAAGCCGCTGTCACCGTCGGATCTGGGCGGGGCTAAGGTTTTGCCGGGCGAGACGGATGATCTGGACGGAGAGACAGCCCGGCGGCGGGGGACGGGGCTGCATCTGCTGCTGGAACATCTGCCGGGGGTGGATGAGGAGCGCTGGTCTGAAATAGCGGCGGTGTTGATTGCTGATCCGGGGGATCGGGCGGCCTGTCTGGCGGATGCGGCGC